>CANROY010000070.1 GCA_947632355.1 uncultured Bacilli bacterium | reverse complement strand
GAACGGTACGTACGGTGGTGTGAGAGGGTATCATATCAATAAAACTAAATTTATTGAAAATTTACTCTACTCGATTAAAATAAAACTAGAAAAATAAAAATTAGCACTTACTGTTGACAAGTGCTAATTTTAAGCGTATACTATCATTTGAAAAGAGGGATAATTATGTATAATGATAACCAACCAGAAGAAAATGTCTTAGAAAAATACGGAAGAGATATCGTAAAAAGTGTTATTGATAATAAAATTGATCCCGTTATTGGTAGGGATGAAGAAATTCGTGATGTCATCCGTATTTTATCGAGAAAAACAAAGAATAATCCTGTTTTAATTGGAGAAGCAGGGGTCGGAAAAACTGCTATTGTTGAAGGCCTTGCACAAAGGATTGTTGCTGGAGACGTGCCAAGCAGTTTAAAAAACAAAACGATTTGGGAACTGGATATGGGAGCTTTAATTGCTGGTGCTAAATATCGTGGTGAATTTGAAGAAAGATTAAAAGCCGTTTTAAAAGAAGTAAAAGAAAGTAACGGCGATATCATTATGTTTATTGATGAAATTCATATGATTGTTGGTGCCGGTGAAAATGGTGCTATGGATGCTGGAAATATGTTAAAACCAATGCTTGCTCGTGGTGAAATTAAACTAATTGGTGCAACGACGTTAAATGAATATCGTAAGTATATAGAAAAAGATGGAGCACTAGAAAGACGTTTACAAAAAGTTTTAGTAAAAGAACCAAATGTTTTAGATACGATTACTATCTTGCGTGGTTTAAAAGAAAGATTTGAAGTTTATCACAAAGTAAGTATTAAAGATAATGCTTTAGTTGCTGCAGCAACGCTTAGTGATCGTTACATCACCGACCGTTTCTTACCGGATAAAGCGATTGACTTAGTGGATGAAGCTTGTGCTACTATAAAGATGCAAATGGATTCTGTCCCTGTTGAATTGGATACGTTAACACGTGATATTATGCGTCTTGAAATTGAAAGAGAAGCTTTAAAGAAAGAAAAAGATGAACTATCCAAACAAAGACTTGAAAAAATTAAAGAAGAAATTGCTAGTTTAAAAGAAAACGAAAGTGTCATGCGTAAGAATTGGGAAGATGAAAAAAGTATTAATGATGAAATCGGTAAGAAAAAAGAGGAATTAGAGTCGGCTCGTCATAATCTTGCAATGGCTGAAAATAACTATGATTTGGAAACAAGTGCCAAATTACGCCATGGGGAAATTCCAAGACTTGAACGTGAACTTGAAGAATTAAAGCAAAAAACAACGAATTTAATGCTTTCCGATACCGTAAGTGATACGGATATTGCAAGTGTTGTTTCGAAATGGACCAATATTCCGGTTGCTAAACTAGTAAGTGGCGAAAAAGAAAAACTTCTGCACTTAGAAGAAAATTTAAGAAAAAGAGTAAAAGGACAAGACAATGCCTTAAAATTAGTAAGTGAAGCCATTATTCGTGCTAGAAGTGGTATTAAGGACCCAAATCGCCCCATTGGTTCCTTTATCTTCTTAGGTCCAACCGGTGTTGGTAAAACGGAAGTTGCTAAGAGTTTAGCAAGTGAATTATTTGATGATGAACGACATATGGTTCGTATTGATTGCTCTGAATATATGGAAGCCTTTAATGTCAGTCGTTTAGTTGGAGCGCCTCCAGGATATGTTGGCTACGATGAAGGTGGTCAACTTACCGAAGCTGTAAGAAGAAATCCATTTTCTATTGTGTTATTTGATGAAATTGAAAAAGCCCATCCTGATGTTTTCAATATTTTACTACAAATTTTAGATGATGGTCGTATTACCGATAGTACAGGAAGAACAGTAGACTTTAAAAATACCATCATTATTATGACAAGTAATTTAGGTAGTGAACATATTTTGGAAGAGGAAGAGGGGAGTGATGCGTTAGTTCTAAATGAATTAAAAGCCACTTTTAGACCAGAATTTATCAATCGTATTGATGAAATTATTGTCTTTAAATCTTTAACGAAAGAAGTTATTAATGATATCTTAGATAAAATTATTGGTGAAATTGAATCTCGTTTAATACCAAGTAATATTCATATTGAACTTTCTAAGAGTGCTAGAGAAAAAATTATAGAAGACTCGTATGATAAGAATTATGGAGCAAGACCAATAAAAAGATATGTTACAAGAAATATTGAAACATTACTTGCCAATTTAATTTTAGAAGACCAAGTCAAATTTAATGATACTCTAGAAATAGATGTCGAAAAAGATGCATTTGTGATTCATGTAAAAGAAAAGTAGAAAAATGTAAAGAACTTTACAAAAAGGAGTAGATTTTTCTACTTTTTTTAAAGTTTTGAAAAAAGTTTGCTCCCAAAAAAAGGAAATCGCAAATTCGCGGTGTATATATAAGAGTAGAGGGAATTCTTTTTTTCGTACTTCCTTTCAATTAAAAAAGAAGGGAGATGAATCGTTTTGATTGATACAAAGACATGTAAATTGGATACACCAAATTTTATGAACGATGCTTTGTTTAAAGTCATTATGACAACCCCACAAACAAGGGAGTTTGCAGTAGATATTTTGCATGCATTAACAGGAATAAAGAAAGAGTATTTAGAAAATGCAACGTATATAGGTGGAGAAGAAATCAATAAAAGACATTTAGAAGAAAAAAGACAAGCAACCGATGTTACTGTAACTATAAATGATGAACAAAAAATCATAGTGGAGATGAACCAACAAGATACGGATACTTTATTTGATAAGAATGCTTTATATGTGATGAGTCGAATTGTAGAGAATACAAAAGGAGGAAAAGAAATACAATATCAAAAGTATATCTTAATCAATATAGATAACTTTAATTCCTTTGAAACAAAGAAACCGATACTAACATTTCTAGTGAGAGATGAAGAGGGACATATCGAGCATAACTTATATACGTCCATCCATTTAATTCTTGAAAATTGTGAAGAGAATACTTATAATATACCTAAAGAAGTCAAAAAGTTTGCAAGACTCATTTCTAAGAAGAAAAAGATAGAGGAGTTAGAAAGCGAATATGAAGGAGATGCACCGTATATGGCGGTGGTAAAGAAGGTGAAAGAATTAAGTATGGACCC
>CANROY010000069.1 GCA_947632355.1 uncultured Bacilli bacterium | reverse complement strand
ATAGGCTTTTGTGCCTCAGGCAGATTATAGCTTTGCTATTTGCTACTGAGCCTCTGCCTTATTATCACATTATCGGTCCCTGAAATTTTGATGGCAAATTGGAATAACTGTCACATTTCTATTATAATTGCACAATTATACAGATTTGATAAAAAAATAGAGCGTTTCTTTTACACTCATTTTGTGATACTATAAGTCTAGGTGATTTCCTATGGATAAAAAAGTAGTTTTGATTACCGGAGCAAGTCGTGGAATTGGGGCATCTATCGCCAAAAAAATGGCTTCTTTAGGGTATAACGTAGTTCTTAATTATGTACAAAGTGAAGAAAAAGCAACAGCTTTAAAAGAAGACTTAGAAAAAAAGTATTCCATTCAAGTTTTAACTGTAAAAGCGGATGTTTCCAATGAAGACGAGATAAAAAACATGGTTGATCTCGTTATACAACAGTTTGGACATATTGATTGTTTAGTAAATAATGCAGGTATTGCTATTGATAGTTTAGTGGAAGAAAAAACGGTTTCTGATTTTCAACATATTTTGAATGTCAATTTAATTGGAACATTCTTAGTTTCAAGAGAAGTTGCAAAATCTATGCTAAAAGAGAAAAGTGGTTGTATTATCAATATTTCTTCTACAAATGGGATTGATACCATGTATCCTTATAGTTTGGATTATGATGCTTCTAAAGCAGGAGTCATTTCTTTAACAAAGAACTTAGCGAAAGAATATGCACCATTTATTCATGTAAATAGTATTGCACCTGGTTGGGTGAATACGGAAATGAATAAAGAATTAGATGCTGATTATATCAAAGAAGAGGAAGAGAATATTTTACTTCATCGTTTTGGAGAACCGGAGGAAATAGCAAATGTGGTTGCTTTTTTAGCAAGTGAGGATGCAAGTTACATCAATGGCAGCGTTATACGAGTAGATGGAGGGTCAAAATGAATATAGATAAACATATATTAGATTTAGTAGATACAGTAGAACAAGAACTAAAACCTATTTATGAACAAGTAGAGGAAGTTTGCTACTTTAACTCTCAAAAAGTCATGACTGCGTTTTGGACTAGTAATTTAAACGAAGGTGCTTTTTTAAGTACGAGTGGCTATGGGTATAACGATGTAGGAAGAGATGCGATAGAAAAAATCTACGCCCATATTTTTAAAACCGAAGCTGCTTTAGTAAGATGCCAAATGGTATCAGGCTCTCATGCTTTATCCACTTGTTTATTTGCACTATTGCGTCCCAATGATTTATTACTTTCCATAACAGGACTTCCATATGATACCTTGCACGAAGTAATTGGAATTAAAGAAAACGCGAGTTCCCTAAAATCTTTTGGTATCCAATATGACCAAATTGATTTAGTCGATAATGACTTTGATTATCAAAAAATAGAAGAGTACTTAAAAACACATAAAGTAAAAGTCATTGAAATTCAAAGAAGTAAAGGTTACTCTACAAGAAAAAGTCTTACGATAGAAAAGTTAGAAAAAGTCATTCCATTTATAAAGAAAATCGATAAAGACGTTATTATCATGGTAGATAACTGCTATTGTGAATTTGTATCTAAAGTAGAACCAAGTGAAGTGGGTGCAGATATTGTAGTAGGGTCACTCATTAAAAACCTAGGAGGAGGTATTGCTCCAAATGGGGCGTACATCGTAGGGAAAAAAGAGTTAGTAGAACTTTGTGGAGAACGCCTAACACTTCCTGGTGAAGGAAAGGAAGTTGGTCCAACACTAGGTATTAATAAAAGTATTTTACAAGGCTTATTCTTTGCTCCAAGCGTTGTAGCCAGTAGTTTAAAAACCGCCATATTTACAAGCCGTATGCTAGAAAAATTAGGCTACCAAGTTGAACCAAAATATAATGAAATCCGTGCGGATATCGTTGAAAATATTATTTTTCAAAATCCAGAAGATTTAATTCATTATTGTCAAGGCATCCAAAGTGGTTCACCGATTGATTCTGAATTTTTACCGGTTCCTGGAGATATGTCAGGCTATGAAGACCAAATTATTATGGCAAGTGGGTCTTTCACTCAAGGAAGTAGTATTGAACTATCTTGTGATGGACCTCTAAGAGAGCCTTTTATTGCTTATCAACAAGGCGGGCTTACCTACGAATATGGTAAAATTGGCGTATTAAAAGCCATTGACTATTTAATGAAAAATAAGTAAAATAAATTTAATTTATTTTAGGAGTGAATTTATGAATCAAAATTTAAAAGCAAAAAGATTATGCAAACTATATGAAGAATTTTATCAAAAGGAACCTAATTTTCTAGAAGAAAATAGAAGAAATATAACAATTGAAATGCAAGCAATGGCTTATTTATTAGAACAATATGGGGTTTCTTGTGGACTTTATCGTTTCTCTTATAATAGTGATATAAAAATGCCTATTTCTATGGAATTACAAGATGTAATCGTTATGCATTTATTAGGGCATAGTGCAAAAGAATTTGAAAGTGATTTAGAATTAAATGAACGTACTAAAAAGATTATAAGTCTTGTAGGAAGTAAAATTAGAGAAAAACTCGAAGAAAAAATAAATCCAATCGAAATGTTACAATGTATCACCTCTGTTTATTATGCAAGAACTTTAATGTTACTAGGAGCTGATTCAAAAACAATTGCTAGTTCTATGCAAATTCCAATCGATGAAATTACAGAAGTTGATAAATTAATAAGAAAAATAAGTTTAGAACATTTAAAAGATATCTAATTTCCTAGATATTTTTTTATTTTAAAGTGTTCTTTCTTTTGTTATAATACAAATAGTTAAAGAGTGGGAGGATGCTATGGAAAGATTACAAAAAGTCATTGCGAGTAGTGGGTATACTTCAAGAAGAAAAGCGGAAGAATTAATCAAGACCGGAAAAGTAAAAGTAAATGGAAAAGTCGTCCAAGAATTAGGAAGCAAAGTAAGTTATGAAGATACCATTGAAATAGAGGGAAAACTGCTTGAGAAAAATGAAAAAAAAGTCTATTATCTTTTAAATAAACCTCGTGGAGTTATTAGCAGTGTTACCGATGATAAGAATCGTAAAACAGTTGTTTCCTTAATTGATACAACCGAAAGAATTTATCCTATTGGAAGACTGGATTATGATACGACAGGGCTTTTGCTTTTAACCAATGATGGAACCCTTGCCAATTTACTTATGCATCCCAAAAATGAAGTAGAAAAAACCTATATTGCGAAAATAGAAGGGGAACTTGCTCCTAGCGAATTTTATAAATTAAAAAAAGGCATCGTAATTGAGGATCGAAAAGTTATTCCTACGCATCTTAAAGTACGAAAAAAAGAGGAGCAAAGTACGATTGTAGAAATTAGTATTATTGAAGGAAGAAATCATATTGTCAAAAAAATATTTGAAAGTATGGGACATCCTGTTGAGAAATTAAAAAGAGAAAGTTATGCTTTTCTAACCCTTGGTCATTTAAAATCAGGAGAATATCGAGAACTGACCCTTAAAGAAGTGAAAAAATTATATAGTTTAAAATAGAATGTTTGTGAAGAGAGGAAAGATATGATTGCAATTACAAAAGAGAATCTAGCTTCATTTATAGAATACTATCACGACTTTCATGATAGTTTTATAACGAATATTCATTACGATATAAAAGAAGATAAAATTGAAATTTTAGTAGATGTGTATTGGTCTGGCACGCCTTCTTTAAAAGAAAATGGGGAATATGAATCCAATAAAACAAAAATGAAAATGGTCTTTCACGAAATAGAAAAATATAAGAATAAAGAAGTCTTTTCGTGGGATTATATAAGAAAGATTTCCATCCAATTTATTCAAATTCGAAATAAGGAATATCTATGTTTTGCAAGTGATGATGAAACACCATTTTTCTATGTTTTATGTACCCGTATGGAATATGAAGAGGTAAATTTGTAAAAATTAGTAAAATTTTGGCAATAAATTGTGTAAAAAAGACTTGTGCGTTTACAATAGAAATATGACAAAAGGAGATAAACGCACAGTGTAGGTTTGTCAAACCAATCCAACTAAATT
>CANROY010000068.1 GCA_947632355.1 uncultured Bacilli bacterium | reverse complement strand
CATCTTATTTTAAAATTTAATTAAATTATAAATCCTTTTTTTAGGGTTTGAAATCTCCACACTTTTTCTACACTAACTATTTACTTTCATTTGCTATTTTTTTACTACAATTTATCTTGTTGGTTTCTCTTCATTCGTTACTACTGAAATAGCATTATCTAAGAAACCATTTATATACTCTTTATAGACTGTTAATACATTCTTTGTTGTTTCAATCACTTCCCTTGATTCTATTCCTAAAAAATTTGCAATAGATTCTGTTGAAAAATATTTTCCATCGATATAACCTAATTTAAGAGATAAAATAACGGCTTCTTTTACTGATAATGTTTCCACCATTTGTGCGAAGGATGGTGTTCTTAACATTGCAAGTATTTTGACATAATCTTCTTTAACCATTGCGGCACTAGTACTTGTAGTAGATTCAATCGTCTTTGTACTAGTAGTTGGTACTACAGGTTCTTCGATTTGTACTTTTTTCTTTCTTGGTTTTCTTTGCCCTGTAGGATTTGCTAATAATTTTCTCATTTTAGGTACTAAGATGTTATAAAATTTCATTTGTTGTTCTTTGGTTAATTTTGTGGTTATTGGATGTTCTAAATCTTCTCCATAACGAAAGTAAACTAACTCTCTTTCTTCCTCTGTTAATTTTGTTAACATTTCATCAATTTGTTCTTTTGTGTAATCATGAAAATATTCATATATACTTTGTAATTTTGACATTTCTTCTCTCTCCCTTACTGTTTTTAACTTTTTACTATTATGTACTAAATTTGCTCTATATGGATACTTTGCTTCTCTATAATGCTCTCTATAGTCTTCTATATTTTGAATGGAGTCTTCGGGATGTTCCATATAATCTGCTAAAGCCTTAATATATTTGGATTGTCTAAGTTTTACATAAGCTTTGGCTTCTATTTGACGAATTCTTTCTCTAGTTAAGTTATACTTTTTACCAATAGCTTCTAAAGTTTTTGGTTCTCCACCATAAAACCCATTTCTTAAAAGGATTACATCCATTTCTCGTGGAGTTAAATTACATTTTTCTAATAAACTTCTCACTTGACTAGATAAACTATGGGTGATAGCTTTTTCTTCAGGTGTTTCTTCACTTGATGGAACAAAATCTCCAAGTTCAGAATCCTCTTCATCTCCAACAAATGTATTGATACTTACGGTATCTACTTGCAGTTTTTGTAGTTTCATAACGCTTGATTTATTTAATCCCATTTCATTGGCAATTTCATCTATTGTTGGACTTCTACCAAATTGCTTTTCTAATTTTATTACGGTTGCTTCATAAGTTTTAATTTTATTATACATGTGAACAGGTAGTCGAATATTTCTTCCTTTATCTGCAATGGCTCTTGTTATGGCTTGCCGTATCCAATGCACTGCATAAGTACTAAATTTATAACCTTTTCTAATATCAAAACGATCAACAGCCTTCATTAAACCAAGATTTCCTTCTTGAATCAAATCCATAAAAAGCAATCCTCGTCCCACATATTTCTTAGCAATATTAACCACTAATCTTAAATTACTCTCAATAAATAATTCTCTTGCTTCTTGATTTCCTTTCTCCATTTGCAAGGCAAGTTCTCTTTCTTGTTCTACAGTTAACAATGGCTTTTTTCCAATTTCTTTTAAATAAGTATGTACTATATCTATAGTGGAAACATCATCAAATTCATATTCCATTTCATCTATGTTTGGTTCGCTTACTTCAATATTTTTTAACATACAGTAAGCATCTATCATGAATATTACCAAATTATTTCTATCGATTTCTTCCGATTTTCCTGCTAGAATTTGCTCTTGGTATTCCGTAAATATAAGTTCTATCATTTTAGAAACTTGTGTATTTTTGTTAATCAATTCGATTAATAAATCGGGACTTACTTCATACTGGTATGTTTCTAAAAAAAGATTTAATTTTTTAAAATAGTTTAGAGCGTCCTTATAGTCTATAATATGTGTAAATTTTTGCATACAATAATGATTGATGATGGTAAAAGCTGCTTTTGAATTTAAAAACATATGTTTTACTTTTTCCGATAATAAAACTTTTATCTTTTTCTTTATAAAATCAGTATAATCTAAATTTTCTTGATAAGTTGTTTTTGATAAAGAAATCTCATTTAAAACCAATTTTTCATATTCCTCTTCGGTAAGATTTAGGTATTGAAATGAAGAATAAATTTCTTTAATGGTTGGTAGCAATGCATCATAGATTTGCTGAGAACTCATTTGTTGCACTCTTTTTAAATTCCAAATCATTCGCCACCTCCCTTACTTTTTATAGTATTTCGCTATAAATATATAAAATTACATTTATTATACCCCCCCCCCGAAGCAAATGTCAAACACTTTAAAATGTCTATTTTTTTTGAATAAAACATTTTAAAATAAAATTTATTACTTATATTTTTTAAATTTTTACATATATCATTAATAGAAAAGGAGTCCGTTATGAATCAAAGAAAAAATATTATTCTTTTTAGTAGTTTTTTAATGGTAATTGCTGTTCTTTCCTTTGTTTGGAATAGGAAGTATCAAAGTGAAGAAGTACAAACTTTACAAGGAAATGTATTAAAAAAAGCAGGAAATATGGTAACCATACAAGACCAAAACAATGGCATATATACTATAAACGTTACAGATAGCATAGAAGAAATTGGAGACCAAATTACTTTATATTATTCTGGATTATTAGATAAAACGAGGGAACTCCAAGATATAGAAGTTGAAAAAATTGAAGTCGATAGTGATTTACTTCCAACGGAATGGTTAGAAGATGGTTTATTTCACGATTTTTATGAAAAAGCATACAACAAATTAAAAACGTTAACGTTAGAAGAAAAAATAGGCCAATTATTACTTGTACGTTATAAAGAGGAAGAAAGTTTAAAAGAATTAGAAAAATATCCTTATGGTGGTTTTGTCTTTTACGAAAATGCTTTTAAGAATAAAACCAAAGATGATGTCCAAAGTATGATACAAAATGTACAAAAAGAAAGTAAAATTCCTCTTCTTACCGCTGTTGATGAGGAAGGTGGAAAAATCATTCGTATTAGTAGCAATCCGAACTTAGTTTCCGAACCCTTTAAATCTTCTAAAGAATTATATGAACTAGGAGGACTTGCAAAAATAAAAGAGGATACTACACAAAAAAGTACGATTCTTGCTCAATTAGGCATTAATTTAAATTTAGCACCGGTTGTGGATGTTTCTACAAACGAAGAAGATTATATGTATGAAAGAGCTTTAGGAAAAGATACAGTGACGACTTCTAAATATGCAGAAGCGGTTATTGAGGCAAGTAAACTGGGAAGTGTTTCTTATACTTTAAAGCATTTCCCGGGATATGGAAATAATCAAGATACCCATACAGGTTCTTCGGTTGATACAAGAAGTTATGAAAGTATCATCGAAAATGACTTACCTCCTTTTGATGTGGGTATTAAAAAAGGTGCAGAAGCCGTCTTAGTAAGTCACAATATCATAAGAAGTATTGATAACGAAAATCCGGCTTCCCTATCTCCAAGTATTCATAATATTTTACGTAATCGCTTAGAATTTAGTGGTATTATTATCACCGATGATTTGGATATGGGTGCAACTTCTTCGATTGAAAATCGTGCTTTAAAGGCCTTACTTGCCGGAAATGATTTATTAATTACGACCGATGGAATTGCTAGTTTTTCCGAAATTAAAAATGCAGTTCATGAAGAAAGCATTAGTGAAGATTTTATTAATCGCATTGCTTTACGAGTGCTAGCCTGGAAATATGCAAAAGGTCTTATTATTGAAAATGAAAAATAAAAAAGAAGAATTTATAGACTTCTTTTTTTATTTTTCTTCTTTTTTTATTGTTTCAACTTTTATTTGTAAATGACATATATCTAGTATTTTTAAAAACATTTCTAATGTTATTTTGTTAGTTCCTACTTCATATCTTGAATACTGTTGTTGGGTAACTCCTAGTTGTTTGGCAAGTTCAGTTTGGGTAAGTCCACTTGATTTTCTTATTTCTTTTAAATTCATAGACTACCTCGGTGCTAAGACAATACGTGAAGCAACAACACCTTGATTAGGGTGACCATATGCATATCCCATTGTAAAGATAGCTGGAGTAAGACAATAATTCTGTGTTCCACATGATGCATAAGTACCTC
>CANROY010000067.1 GCA_947632355.1 uncultured Bacilli bacterium | reverse complement strand
AATTTTTTTATTTTTTTCTTTTTTTCTTTTTTTCACTTTAAAAGGAGTGTTTTTTATTTTTCACTCCTTAACACTGGAACGTTTTTGTTCCAATTCGTTTAATGTTTTTTCTAAAAAAGTATTTATAGAAATACTTCCATTATAAAATTCTAGATAATGTTTAGATGATGTACTTACTTTTATAGTGTCAAATTCATTTTGTTTATTTTGGAATGCCATATAAAGAATTTTGTTATTTTTAGAAGAACAATCAAGAATTTCAATAAAGTCATAATTGATATTAACACGGTAATGATGTTCTATAATATAATCTATACCACTTGTCTTTATAACTTCAAAGCGATAATGTGTTCCTAAAGCATCCATTCTTTTAATACCATTTACATTAGCATTATCTTCCATCCTAAATTGAAAAGAAGCAACAGTTCCTTGATGTTGAGATTTAAAAGAAAGTATAACATTGTTTTTTTGATCTACTTTATAAACGCTTTTTAAACAATAGGTCTTTAAAAGTTCTAAAAAAAGTATTTTACTTTTACTATCCAAACTTTCATATTCTTGTCTTGCTTTTTCTTTATTTGTCATTTTTTTCACCTATCTCTATATTAAGTATATACGAAAATAGATAAAAAAAGCAAATTATTCTTTTAAAAGATAGTCACTTACGGCTTTACTAATATAGCGATTGATATAAGCAAAGTAATTGCTCGTTCCATTAGAATGACTGACATTTGGGCTTACAACAACCATACTGTATTTCGGATTTTCATTTGGAGCGTACATGGCAAATGTATTGTTGATGGTTGCAACATCTCCTATTCCATCGCCGTTACTATCGTAGATCGTTTCACTCGTTCCTGTTTTTCCTACTGCGTGAAAGGATGAATCGACATACCCAGAACCCGTTCCACCATTGATCACTTGGTATAACCCTGTTTTAATACGATCAAAATAGGTTTGGTCTAAAGAAAATGTACTTAAAACAGTGGGTTCTTTTTCTAGTAAGACATTTCCATCACTATCGATAATTTTATCCACTAACGATAAAGAGTAACGAACTCCATTATTATAAATCGTATTGATGTATTGAAGAAGGGAAACCGGTGTATAGGTATCATATTGCCCAATCGCAAAGTTTAAAAGTAAGTCAGGTGCAATCAAACTTCCCTTAATTCCTGTTTGTTCATTTGGTAAATCAATACCGGTTTTTACTCCTAAACCGAAAGAGGCAAACGCATCACGATACAACTCAAATTCTTTTTCACTCACTTCCATCTTTAAATTAGGTGTGTAGCGATACCCTGCAAGTTTAATCGCAAGCAAAAATTGATAATAGTTCGAACTTGTTTTTAACGCCGTAATATCATCGATATACCCTAAACTTTTATAAGAACATTTTTCCGGAACTAAGTAAAGTTTTACACAAGAATCCTTTATTTTTTTACCAACCTCTACTAAGTTTTGCTGATAATGAAGAGCCATACTAGCACCCTTTACTATACTTCCTGCGGTAAAAGAAGAGTGTATCATATCACTTTCTACATAGTTAAAAACATTTTTCTTTACCATCTTTAATCCGACCATGGCATTAATCTCTCCGGTATTTGGGTTTCCCACTAAAACATAACTTCCTTGATAATATTCGGTATTCTTAAGTTTTTTCCCTTTTTGAATCTCTTCTTTTACAATGGATTCTATGTCCTGTTGTAATTCGATATCAATCGATAAAACCAAATCAGAACCTCTTTTCCCTTCTTTTACTAATAAAAGCGTACCATCTTCTTGCACTTCATAAACATCCTTTTCGCCTTTTAAGTACGAATCGTATTCCTTTTCTAAATAACTAATCCCTGCGACATCATCTAAACTATAGCCGGATTTTAAATACGCATTCTTTTCTTCTTCCGGAATTTTTCCAACACTCCCCAAAATACTTCTTAAAGATAAACCATAAGGATACTCTCTTATAAAGGTCATTTCACTCGTAATTCCCGGTATTTTTTCTTCTAAAACACGAGCGTATTCCTCTTCCGTGACGTCTTGTTTAATTACTTTGGCATCATAATAGTAGCCTTTATTCATTAAACTATAGATATAGGAGGCACATTTATCGATTTCGGTATAGATGGATAGCATTTCCTTGGTAATACGGTCTAATTTTAAAACATATAAATCTTGACTATTTAGTTTTCTTTTGTCATACAAATCGTATTCTTCCTCCGTAATTAAATTTTTTCCTTCCTCTTCATGAGTACTTAACCAAAATTTTTTTAAATCAGCATCACTACTCGTTTCTTTCAATTCTAAAATATGTGCTAAAGCATAAGCAATCTCAATTTCATCACTAATAGATACCGCGTTTACTTTACGATATACAATTGTTTTCACACCTACATTATCCACTAAAATACGACCCTTAGCATCCAGTATTCTTCCTCTTGGAGTCGTAAGAGAAGTTACATAAATACTGGTTTTCTCTTCATAATTCTTGGCGTAGTACTCCTGTTTTTTAAACACTTTCGTATACAAACCAAGACTCATCAAGAGAAAAAGTAAAAAAGTAAAAATAAAATACCATTTTTTCATGAAAAACACCTACTATTAGTATTCAAAAAAAATCTTTTTTCATACAATATACTAGGTGGTATTATGTATAATATTATAGAAAGATATATGGAAAAATTAACTAAAGAACAAGTAGAATCTTTTGCTCTTCATAACAATATTGTTTTAAGTGAAGAAGAACTTGATTTTACCTATCAATTCGTTAAAAAAAATTGGGCCACGGTAATTGCAAACCCAAGTTCTTTAAATCTAGATCGTTACAAAGATAAATTTTCTGAAGAAAACTTAATCAAAATCAAAAAATTATTTAAAGAATACTCTATTCGTTATAAAAATTATTTATAGTATTCTTTTACTTCTTCTACTAAGTTTGGATGGAATTTTCCTTGTCTTAAAGCCTCGATTTCTTGTTTAAAAGGAGGATATTCACGGTCTATATAAGGTGTTTCTAATATTTTAGGAACATCTTTTAATTTTTCGTGCACAAAAATATTGTATAAAATGTCAAAACCAATCGTACCTAATCCAATATTTTCATGACGGTCTTTATGAGAACCCATAGGATTTTTACTGTCGTTTAAATGGATACAATGTATTTTATCTAAACCAAATAGAGTATCCACTTGGTCTAATAAGGCATCAAAATCTTGTAGAGAATAACCGGCGTCGTTTAAATGACACGTATCTAAACAAACACCAATATTTTTAGAGTGAACGCCTTCTAAAATCATTTTGATTTCTTCTAACGTACACCCACATTCACTACCCTTACCAGCCATTGTTTCTAAAAGAATCATTGGAGCATCCTCTTCGATAATAAAATTTAAAGCATCAATGATATTTTGTAGTGCAACATTTCTTTCTAAACCAACAGCACTACCGGGATGCACGACAATATAAGAAATTCCTAATTCTTTACAACGGTCTATTTCTTGTTTTAAAAAGTTAATACTAAATTGCCATTTTTCCATTTCTTTGTTATTCGCTAAATTAATAATGTAGGGAGCATGACAAATAACATTTTTAAGAAGAATTCCGTTTTCTTCCATTAATTTATGTGCTTCTTCTGTTAAATGAGCATCCAAATTTTTACGAATGGTGTTTTGCGGAGCTCCTGTATAAAACATAAAAGCCGTTGCACCATACCCAATCGCTTGCTTGGTACTTCCAAGTAATTGTTCATTTGTAAAATTAACATGTGATCCAATAATCATATACTTCACCACTGCTATTATCTCATAAAGTGTAAAAAAAAAGAAGTGTTTCTTCTTTCTTAAAATGATTAGTTAGTTTTATCAAATTTTTGAGAATTACTATCATTTCCGCAAGTTGTAGAAGCTTCTCCACTTTCTGAAGCTTGTTCTCCTGTTACTTTTCCTTTTTCACCTGTCAAACTAAAACTACCATTTGTTATCCAAAAAGTATAAGTAACTTGATTTCCATCTGGCTTTACTAGTACACTTCCTTGATAATGATCTTTAGATCCTTTACTAAATAAACCCGCATTATACAAATATTCTAAAGAAAAACATGCACTACCCGTTGTTATTTTTTGTTCTAAGATTGCATTTTGATAAGCAGTTGTTGCTGCATCAACTAAATACGTTCCTTCTATAGATAAAGCATTTTTTCTTGCTTTTGTAATTTGACCAAATACGTTATTTGATGCAATTAAAAGTATAATTGCAAGAACAACAATTACTGCAAGCAATTCAACTAAAGTAAAACCTTTTTTATTCTTTAACATAATCGCATCATATCCTTCTCTACTATTACTTTAATTATAAATCAAGAGAAATAGATAGTCAACTAATATTTTATTTTCTAAAAATAAAATTGAAAGTTCCCGTTATATTAAAAATGGGAAGTAAGTCATTAAAATATTTATGCCGAGAA
>CANROY010000066.1 GCA_947632355.1 uncultured Bacilli bacterium | reverse complement strand
CAATAGCAACAAAAAAATCAACTTGCGTTGATTTAATCATTAACATCGCTTGGTGCGACGATTTTATCTTTTGGAGCAAGTGAGCGGGATCGAACCGCCATCTCAACCTTGGCAAGGTCGTATACTAACCATTATACTACACCTGCGTACTCCAATAATATCAAAAGTTTTTGTAAAATGCAACTTTAATTTGCAAAAAATTGATGCTATAATGGTGGTTAATAAAGAATAGGAATGAGTTTATGAATAAGAAAAAGAAAAAAATCATTATTATTGTAAGTATTGTAGTTGTTCTTTTAATAGGAATAGGACTTGGTTTCTTTTTCTATTTTAAAAATAAAAACAATCAACCCATTAAGAATGTGGAAGTAGTAGATACGATAAGTGAATATGGTTACAATTTAGAAGATCGAGATACAGTGATTTATAAAGAAGCGTTTAATAATTTAAAAGATGTTTTAAAAGAAGAAGAGATTAATTATGAGGAGTATGCAAATTGCTTAGGAAAATTATTTATTATTGATTTATATACGATAGAAAATAAAGTAAACAAATATGATGTAGGATCTTTAGATTTTATTTATCCAAGTGAGAAAGAAAAATTTCAAAATAAAGTTATGGATACGATGTATAAATTAGTAGAAGATAATACGAGTAATACTAGAAAACAAGAATTACCTGTTGTAAAAAATGTAACAATCAATAGTACTCAAAATACAACCTATAAGAAGGGTGATACGGAGTTAGTTGCCTATTTGCTTGATATAACAATTTCTTATGAAAAAGAGTTAGGGTATGATGAACACATTACTTTAACAATCGCTAAGGAAGAAAATAAACTTTATGTTGTCAATTTGACGAGTCATGTAGATTAAAAAGGATTGTATAATCTTTTTTATTTTAGTATAATGATAAATGAAGAATAGGTGATTGTCTATGAATCCAAATCAAAATAAAAGACATATTAAAAAAGTAATTGTTTTAACTATTTCTTTAATTGTTCTTGCCTTTAGTGCAACCTATGCTTATTTTACATCAAGTTTTAATGAACCAACTACAACAACTGCAACTGCGGGTATTTTTAATGTTGAAAGTACGTTAGAAGTAGTAAATTCTATTAAGAATAAAAGAATGATTTTAATCGATCAAGAAGAAGTAGAGGAAAAAGCGGATTATTTAGAATTTACGGTGACTAACAAAGAAGATTCTACTGTTGATGGAAAATTTGATTTATTTTTAAGAGATATGAAAATTACTAGAAATTTAAAAGTTTCTGATTTTAAATGGGAATTATTAAAGGAAGGAACAAAAATAAGTGAAGGAACGTTTGAAAATGCTAAAGAGAATGGTGAGAAAGAAAAAATAACAGATGGTGTTGATAGAACACAAGTTGATTTAGAAGGAATTAAAATAACAACTAGCCCTATAGAATTACCAAAGAATACAACAGTAACCTTAAAATTTCGCTTATATATTTTGAATGATAAAGAAAGAAACCAAATTGATTTAACAGAAGGTTCATTTGAAGGTCGTCTTTATTTAGAGGCTGTACCTGTATCGGAACTTCAAAAGGCTCAACAAGAAGTTGAACAACCATAGTACTTAACAGTACTATTTCTTTTTTAGAAAGGAAATGGAAATGAATAGCATAGCACTTTTATTAACTTTAGTGGTTGGTCTTTTTTTCTTAATTGGAATGCTTATTCCTTATTTTTTTAAAGATAAAGAAAAATTGACACTTTTAACGACTAGTTTTACTTTCATTCTTTTATTCTATTTATTTATTTTTGATTTACTACCGGAAATTCTAGAAATCCTTAATCCTCAAGAAGATGCACGTTATCTAATTGTAATTCTATTATTTTCTTTATTAGGTTTTCTTTTATTAAAAATACTCGATTTCTTTGTACCGGAACATAAGCATGAACATCATGAAAAAAAAGATAATCTAAAAGAACATCAAAATCATTTTTATCATATTGGGTTTATTACAGCCATTTCCTTAATTATTCATAATCTACTTGAAGGTATTTCAATTTATATTACAAGTTTAAGTAGTCTAAAAGCGGGTCTTTTAATGGCTTTATCCGTAGGGTGTCATAACTTACCTTTAGGAATTGAAATCTTTATTAGTATGTCTCAAAAAAAGGAAAAGAAGCATCATCAAATACTTATCTATACCCTTCTTATTCTTTCTAGTTTTATTGGGGCCTTTACTTTGTTTTTATTAAATAAAGAATTAAACTTTTATATGGAAGGCATTTTACTATCCATTACACTCGGTATGATTTTCTATATTAGTGTTTGTGAATTACTGCCGGAAGTTTTTAAAAATAGAACCCAAAAAGAAATAAAAATAGGTTTAGTACTTGGTCTTGTTCTTGCTATCGTTTTAATTTTATTATAAAGGAAGTGTTCAAAAATGATTGGTCTTGCTTTACAAGGAGGGGGTTCTCGTGGTGCTTATCAAATTGGGGCTTATTATGCTTTTAAGAAAGCCCATATCCATTTTGATGCTGTTGTGGGAACTTCGATCGGAGCTTTTAATGGTTCTTTAATTGCGAGTGGGAAAGAAAAAGAATTACTTGATTTTTGGAGTCACGTTTCGATTGGAGAAGTTTTAGAGTTTGATAAAAAGTATATTCAAAAGAAGATTAATAAAGAGTACGATTTTGATTACTTTAAGTTAGGGTTTAAGAATATACTATCCATTTTAAAATCAAGAGGAATTCGGATTGATGGCTTGAAAAAAGTTTTAGATACTTATTTAGATGAAGATAAACTTTTAAAAGGAAAAATGGATTTTGGTATTTGTACAGTACGTTTAAAAGATTTTAAACCATTCTATGTTTTTAAAGAGAATATGAAAAAAGAACAAATTAAAGATTATATACTAGCAAGTTGTTATCTGCCTATCTTTCATATGGAAAAGAAGGTAGATGACCATTACTATATCGATGGTGGTTTTTATGATAATACACCGGTGAATATGTTAATTCAAAAGGGTTGTGAAAAAATATACGTTGTGGAGTTAAATCCTTTAATTAACATTAATCGCAAACCAAGTAAAGAAGTAGAAATTATTAAGATAACACCCAAAAGAAGTTTAGGAGGTGTCTTAATCTTTGATACCAAAAGTTTAGTTGAAAATATCAAGATGGGGTATTATGATACTTTACGCGTTCTAAAAAAATTAGATGGAGAATACTATTGTTTTAAAAGAATGCCTAATTTTTTCTATACTCTCTTAACGAGAAAGATTCCAGAAAAAGAAATGAATCGATTAAAAGGATTCTTTAACGCAAAAACAAATCGTGAAGTTGTCATACAAGCATTAGAGTATTGGATGAAGGTTGAAAACACTAATTACTACCAAATTTATTCTCCTTATAAAATGATTAAAAAAATACGAAAAGAAAAAGAAAAAAAGCATTTTGTTTTTAAATTTTTACAACAATTAAAACTTTTGTGATATGATAGTAGAAAAAGTGAGGGATAGTTATGGGAAGATTTCCAAGTATAGCAGCAAGCAAAGCAAAAACAGGAGCACAAAAAGCAAAGGTGTATTCTAGTTTTGCTAAAGAAATTTATCAAACCGCCAAAAATGGGGGAATAGACCCTAATGGAAATTTGAGTTTAAGAAGATTAATTGAAAAAGCCAAGAAAGAACAAATTCCAAGTGATGTCATCAATCGTGCCGTTGAAAAAGCAAAAGGTTCAGGGGCAGAAGATTATCAAACAATTTTGTATGAAGGTTTTGGGCCAGGTGCATCAACGTTAATTATTAAGACGATGACCGATAATGTGAATCGTACGGTTGCAGAAGTAAGAGCAGCGTTTAATAAAGTGCATAAAAGTTTAGGTGTTACCAATTCTGTTTCCTATAATTATGATTATTTGACCCTTGTCCGTTTTAAAAGTGATAAAGAAGAAGAGATTTTTAATACCCTTTTAGAACAAGGAATCGATATTGTTGATTTTGAAACAGAAGATGGTCTTATTACTATTACCGTAAATCCAAATCTACAACATAAACTAAAAGATAGTTTAGAAGCCTTACTTCCAAACATTGATTACTTAGTAGATGAAACCGGTTATTATCCTAAAGATAAAGTAACTTTAAATGAAGAAGATAGACTAGAGTTTGAAAAGTTAATGCGTATTTTAGATGAAGTAGAAGATGTTACAAATATCTATCATAATGTGCTTTTAGAGGAAGAATAAAATTTTGAAATAAAAAAAGGAACCGTTTGGTTTCTTTTTTAGCAGCACTTGGCACTAACACGGGGTAGATCCGACAAATTTATATTTATCAGATTCTATAAAGATAGTAACAAAAATAACACGGTTTGTAAATGTATAATTATTTTTAAGTATAGAAAAGGGAAATGCAAGTTTTTTCTTTTTCTGTTTTCATACTATGGAATTTTTTTTTAATCTTTGCTATAATGAATAACATACAGGAGTTGATTACTATGTCATTACAAGCAAT
>CANROY010000065.1 GCA_947632355.1 uncultured Bacilli bacterium | reverse complement strand
TACATCTTGATTTTTTAGAACAGCCATTGCAAACATAAGGAGGATTATTTAATAAAATACATTCTTTTTCCTTATAATTTTTGCAAGAATTTCTGCACCATTTTGTTCCAGCATTTTCACAATCAGTAATATGAATGCAATTAGCAAAATAAGTATTATATTGAATATAATCTTTTTTAAAACGATGATTTAAAATTTCTTTAGAAATAGTAGTGCGATGTTTTCCAATTTTTTCTCCAATTTGTGTTAAATTAAATTTTTCTTTTAACATATCTTCAATAATTTCTCTTTCTTCTAATGAAAGATGCTTTTGTTTCATAATAAAAATAAACTCCTTTCTGACAAATGAAACAGAGTTTATTATAATATAACTTTATTACATAACTAAATTCTCTTTTTTTATAAAACCGAGAATTTAACTTTTTATTCTACTATGTATAAAAAAGCATTTCTTTTTTTTGCAAAAACCTTGTGTTTTTCTAAAAATTTCTATATAATGTTTTATAGAAACAATAGGAGTTAAGGGTATGAGAAGAATATATGCAAGTATGGATATAGGTTCAACGACAATAAAAATCATTGTAGCTGAAATCATTAAAAGAAAAGTAAATCTTTTAGCCGTAGCTGAAACAGAAAGTAAGGGTATTAAAGATGGCTTAGTGATTAATAAAGATGCTCTTACTTTAGTTTTAAAAGAAACTGTAGCAAAAGCAGAAGATATTATTGGATTAAAAATTAAAAAAATAATTGTTACTGTTCCTACTTTTCATACCGAATTTTTAACAAGTGAAGGAAGTACCACGATTACGAATCCTGATAAAGTAATTAAAGGTCTTGATATTGTAAGAGCCATGCAAGCCTCTGTTTATAATAAAATACCGGATAACTTTGAAATTGTTGATGTTGTACCAATATGTTTTAAGATTAATGATCAAGAAGTGATAAAAAATCCTTTAGATCGGATTGCGGAAAAGTTATATGTTAAAACGTTAATTACAATGATTCCAAAGGAAAATATGCTTCCTATTTTAGAATGTTTTGCAAGGATTGATATTGAAGTAATCGGAACAAATTTATCCCCTATTGGAGATTATTATGCTTTAAAAAATGAAAAAATAAGTAGTGAAGTAGGGGCATTTATTAATATTGGAGGTTCTACAACAACAGTTTCAATCTTTAATAAGGGCGTTTTAATAAATACAGCTACGATAGAAATGGGTGGACAAAACATTGATAATGATATATCATTTATATATAAGGTACCCAAAAGTGATGCCAAAAATATAAAAGAAACGTTAGGACTTGCCCATAAAAGACAAGCCCAAGCAAGTAGTACTATGATCGTTACCAATAGATTAGGGGAAAGTATTACGATTAATCAATATGAGTTAAGTGCAATTATTATGAGTCGTTTAGAAGAAATATTAAATCTTGCAAAAAAACAAATTAATTACTTAACAAAAAAGGAAATTCATTATATAATAGTAACGGGTGGTGTTAGTGAGGTAGAAGATTTTTCTTTAACATTAGAAAGTATCTTTGGAAAAAATGCTAAACTAGCTAGCCTTCATGAAATAGGAATTAGAAATAATAAATATTCTTCTGTCTTAGGTATTCTTAAAAATTTTGATAGTAAATTAAGATTACGTGGTAAAGAGTATTCTATTTTTTCAGAAGAAGAATTAGAAGAATTAAGTGGTAAACATAGAAAATATATAGCAGATAATTCAGTACTTGGTAAATTATTTGGATATTTTTTTGATAATTAAGGAGAGTGTATTATGGACGGAACAGGAACAAATGGACTTAAATTAAATCCAATTGCGAAAATTAAAGTATTTGGTGTTGGTGGTGGAGGATGTAACGCTGTCAATCGTATGGTTGAAGAAGGCGTTCAAAGTGTTGAATTCTATGTCATCAATACGGATAAACAAGTGTTAGATAATTCTAAAGCAGAACATAAAATTCAAATTGGAGAAAATATTACAGGTGGACGTGGTGCTGGATCCAATCCAGAAGTTGGACGTGAAGCAGCATTAGAAAACAAAGATGAAATCGAAAATGCTATTCGTGGTGCTGATATGGTTTTCATTGCTTGTGGTCTAGGGGGAGGAACCGGTACAGGTGCTGCTCCTGTTGTTGCAGAAATTGCTCAAGAGTTAGGAGCTTTAACTGTTGGTATTGTAACAAAACCATTCCGTTTTGAAGGAACAAAAAGAATGGAACATGCTTTAATTGGTTTAGAAGAACTAAAGAAACATGTGGATACTCTCATTGTGATTCCTAATGATCGTTTAAGAGAAATTATTGATAAAACAACAAGCTTTGATGATGCTTTTAAAGAAGTTGATAATGTTTTACATAGAGGAGTTCAATCCATTTCCGATTTAATTGCAGTTCCTGGTGTTATTAACATTGATTTTGCTGATGTTAAAACCGTAATGCAAAATTCCGGTACAGCGTTAATTGGTATTGGAATGGGAATTGGTGAAAATCGTGCTGTAGAAGCCGCTGAACAAGCCATCTCTTGTGCACTACTTGAAACAACAATCGAAGGAGCAACGGATGCTATTGTAAACGTTACAGGTGGAGAATCTCTTGGAATGTTTGAAATCGAGGCCGCTGCTGATACAGTTAATAAGGCTGCAGGTAGCAATTGCAATGTAACTTTAGGGGCTATTCGAAATAATAATCTAACGGATGAAGTCATTGTTACGGTTATAGCTACTGGTTTTGAAGGTTCTAAAAAAGAATTAAAAAATGATGATTTAAATTTGCGTGATCAAAAAATGAAACGTAGTAATTATGACGATGATGATATGGATTCTGAATATGGTCTACCACCATTTTTAAGAAATCACGATGAATTTTAAAAAGACACAAAGCGACATACTTTTATGTCTTTTTTTTATACAATTTTTTTGGTGATTTTATGAAAGTCTATGTCGATATGGTTTTTCTTTTAAACTTTTATTTAGATTTTTTACTTTTAATGACAACAAGTGTTGTATTAAAACGCAATGCTTCTTTAAAACGACTGATTCTTGGAACATTACTTGGTAGTTTTTCCATCTTTTTTCTATTCTTTCCTGTCAATCAAATTCTTCTTTTTCTTTTTAAAATTTTAATTGCCGTAGGTATGGTTCTTATGGCCTTTCAATATAAAGATTTAAAATATACGTTAAACAATTTAGGGTACTTTTATATGATTAGTGTGATTCTAGGAGGTTTTTTGTATTACTTAAATGTAGAATTTTCTTATTCTCATATTGGTCTTATCTTTTTTTATCACAAAATAAATTGCAATGCTCTTTTTTTAATCATAATTTCACCAATCATTTTATATATTTATAATAAGCAGTCGAAAAAATTTAAAACAATGTACAACCTTTTATATGACGTAGAAATTGTTTTAAAGAAGGAAAAAATTTATGTCAAAGGTTTTTTGGATACAGGAAATAAACTCGTAGATCCCATTACCAATAAACCCATCTTTTTGCTTGAAAAAGGCTTAGTAAAGGAAAATGAACAATCGATTTATTATGTTCCTTACGAGACATTTAATGAACAAAAACTTCTTAAATGTTTTAAACCAACTTATATAGTGATAAATGAAAAAAAATATAAAAATGTTCTTCTCGGTATAAGCGACAAAAAATTTCATTTAGAGGGTGTAGAATGCATATTGAATAGCAAAATAATGGAGGATTTGAAATGATAAAAAAATTATTGTTATGGTTAAAAACCAAATACGCAAATTGTTTCTTTGTGGGAAGTAGTGATAAATTACCACCACCATTAAATAAGGAAGAGGAACTTGCTCTTTTAATTCGCTTGAAAGAGGGAGATGAAAAGGCTCGAGAAAAATTAATTGAACATAATCTTCGTTTGGTTGTCTTCTTAGCCAAAAAATATGAAAGTAGTGGCTATGATATAGAAGACTTAGTAAGTATTGGTTCAATTGGCTTAATTAAAGGAATTAATACCTATAAAATTGATAAAAACATTAAACTGGCTACTTATGCTTCTCGTTGTATAGCAAATGAAATATTAATGTTTCTAAGAAAGAATAAAAGACGTAAAACCGAGATTTCTTTTGAAGATGCTCTAAATTATGATTCTGAAGGAAATGAATTACATTTAGAAGATATTTTAGGTACAGATGAAGATGTCGTCATTAAAGAATTTGAATCGGCAATGGATAAAAAAATGTTAGAACAAGAAATCAATAAATTAGATAAACGAGATAAACAAATTATGATTTTAAGGTATGGCTTAAATAACACCGAAGAATATACGCAAAAAGAAGTAGCAGAAATGTTAGGAATTAGTCAATCGTATATTTCTAGAATTGAAAAGAAAGTCATTAAAAATTTAAAAAATTTATTAAAAACATAAAATACGAAAAAACTTCGTATTTTTTAGTATAATAAAGTTGGTGAATAAAAATGATGAGAGTTTTATTTGTATGCTATGGAAATATTTGTCGTTCTCCAATGGCCGAATTTATATTAAAAGACATGGTTAAGAAAATAGGTTTAGAAAATCAATTTTTAATTGAAAGCAAAGGAACAAGTGGAGAAGAAATAGGAAACCCTCTTTACTATTTAGCAGAAGATATTTTAAAGAAACATGATGTTCCGTATGAAACGAGAAGAGCAGAAAGATTTGTAGCAAGCGATTATCAAGACTATGATTATATTTTAGCCATGGAAGAAGAAAATGTAGAAGAGATAAAACGCATAGTAGGAGAGGATACTCAAAAGAAAGTATATCGCTTGTTAGATTTTACAGATAATCCAAAAGATATTATAGATCCTTGGTATTCTAGAAATTTTGAAGTAGCCTATCAAGAAATTTATACAGGTTGTAAATCATTTGTAGAATTTATTTTAAAGAATAAGTAATAATGCATCTTGTAAAACTTTAAAAAATCCATTATAATCAAAATGTAAGTGTTACCGAGATTAGGTAACGCCTACTGTTAGTATGGCGTTATACCATTGCATAAATGCTTTGGTATGACGTTTTTATGTTATATTAAACGTAATATAATTACGAATAGCATAA
>CANROY010000064.1 GCA_947632355.1 uncultured Bacilli bacterium | reverse complement strand
CATCTTATTTTAAAATTTAATTAAATTATAAATCCTTTTTTTAGGGTTTGAAATCTCCACACTTTTTCTACACTAACGCCAAAAAATTACCTAAAAATGCCTACGAAACGCCCATAAATAAAGGGAAAAATAAAAAAACACATTATTGTGCTTCTTTAATTGTTATTAAACCCTTTTCCACTTCTTCTAGTGCACGTCCTAACTCTTTTTTGTTGCGATATTCACTTTCTTTCATTTGAAAATGATTTTTTTCACTCATTTGTTTACTACGAATAGAGGCAACGTGTACTAATTTATATTTTGAGTCTACTATGTTTAGTAACTTATCGATTGATGGGTATAACATATCCTCACATCCTTACATTACTATCATACTAAACTTTATGTAAAGGTTACAATATTTTCACTATTTTTTGACGTTTCTTTTACAATCTTACGTAAAGCATTTAGTATTTCCACCATTGCCCAAGTATCTTGTTGGCAGTAAATTTCTAAGGCTTTATACTTTAACGCAAACTCTTCTTTACTCATTTTATCATAATTCGCATACTCTACAATAGCTTCTGTTCCATTTTTAACAACTAAATTATCATAACTTAAATCACTAAAAACGGGCAATGTTTTTTTAATCGAAAAAGAACCAGATAAACGTTTATCATAAAAATTGAATGTTTTTGCTCTTTCCTCATCATACCCTAAATCCATATACAATTCTGTTTTGGTTTTTACAAGCCATAATAAATCAAAACCACGGTCGTATAGTTTCATTAAATCGGTTTTGTATTCCGGAAATATACTAGCCAGTTCCTTAATTCTACCCTTTTCAAAAGCAACATTTTGGGCAAATAAAGTGCCTTTATTCGGATCCATATACTTAAGCATGGTTTTAATTAACTCTTCGCGTTCGTCTTCGTGTGTTTTGGCTAAGAAAATAATATTATCCTTTTCTTTATCACAAACACCGGGAGCACGTTCAATATGCAAACTAAATTCAAAAGGCGATTGAATATAAGGCCATTCCCCTTTAAACCTTGGAACAGGACAAGGCATTGTTTCAAAATCTAAGTGATAGATGGGATACTTTAATAGTTTTAAACCTGTAGCAATTTTTTCCGTATCAATATATTGTTTATTAAATTGCAAACAATCCCTTTGTATTTGATGGTAGTTTTTCGTTATCCATTCTTCAGGTACATCTAACATATTGATATACCCTTCATTAATCAAATCTAAACCTTCTATCTTTGTTCCATCTTCTTTTACAAACCCTTTATTATATAAATAATTTAAACTACTATTCTTTTTAGGAATCATTTTGCCACAAATACTCTCAAAATACTTACATTCTCCTCTTTGTTTATAAGCACAAGAGATACTTAATGGCACACTAGAAGCATCTAATTCATTTAAGTAGTATTCAAGTTTTCTTCTGTCTTCTTCAATGTATTTTTGATACTCTTCTGTTACTTTTGTCATATCAAAGAAGGTAATTAATTCTTCTCCGGATTCAGAAATTTTGTAAACAGGTTTCTTACCCTCATACGTACCATCAAATACATAATCGGCGTTTAAAACTGCCAAATAGTAATGAAAATTCTTTAACTTTTCTTCCGTATGGGTACTTTGATACTCGTGTTCTATAAAATAACGTTGGACTGCTAAATCATAAACATATTTTCCTAATCGATAACGATCAAACAATTTCTCTTTTTTTTGTTCATATTCCTCAATTGGCATTTCTTGTTCTAAAGGGTACCCCTCTAATTCCCCCTTTAAATAATTGATATTGTTTATACGTTGCCATATCGACTTAGGATCAATTGTTTTTCTTCCTTGTTTATATCCTGCTTTTAAATCCATATATTTTTTACTTGTTGTTGCTTTTACTTCAATAATATTAATTCCTTTTTCATTTTCATTATAAATATCAACATAACAAAGATAACGCATGCCATTTAAAGAAAAATCAAAACACTCTTGATCTTTAGTTTTTTCGGCATAAATAGAAGTTCCCCCAAATATTTCTTCACTAATACGTCCGGCTTCTATTTCTACTAATTTATAATAATCAAGCATGGCTTCTAATTGACGATCTATTTTCTCAATTAAGTCCACTTCTTCTCCTGATTCTTCATTCACTTCATACATAGAAAGAGCAAGTTCTTCTAAATGATTTTGCTTTTCTTGTGCACAATAGTCCTTATAACTTATATCGGCATCTAATCTTTCTTTTTTTATTTCTTCTAATGCTACAAAACGTTTACATTTTGTGTATTCAATAAAATCCGTCTTCGTAATCGCCATTAGTCTAATATCTCCACTTTTGTACTATTACTACCAACATCATAACTTAATTTTAATTTAATATCTTGATAACGATTATTTTCATCAATTAAATACTCTGCTTCCATTAAATCTTTGCCGGTAATATATTGATCTTTTTCTTTTACTGTCTCTAAAATACTATTTCCATAATCGGTAGCAGATTTAATCAAAATTAATCTTTCTGTATCTTTGGCTACTTCATCTGTATCCGTAAAAGCATAACTCGTTTTATTAATTAAAACCATGGAAAATATTCCTACAATTACAATTACAATTATTAATTCTGGTATTGTATAACCTCTATTTTGCACATCAATCACCTAATATTTATTCTATCATAGTTTTTATTTCCTACAAAGAAAAAATCGTTTGTTTCACGATTTCTTGACTATCGTTTCCTTGTATTTTCATTTTCAAAATATAAATTTTGAATTTCTCTATCATATAAAGAACGATTTTCCTTAAAAGTAACCAATTGTTTTAACATATGAGATGTTTTTTTAATAGAAAGATTCATATTTTGATCTTTTTTCATATGGGCATTTATATTCATATCAACACCAAAAGGTAACGTTTTAAGGGCCTTTGTTTGTGCTAAAGAAAATAAATAGTTTTTAAGAAAATTGATTTGCTTTTGTACTTGTTCTTCTGTTAAAGAACTTATTTGATCATAATCAAGAATTTCTTCTTGTTCTTCAAAATAGCGCACAGAATCTTCCCCATTAAACTTTTCAAAATGAATATAAGCAGAATAAAAAACTTCCTTTTTTCTCTCTTTATTAACAGCAGTTGGTAATTCCTTTTTGTATTCTAAATCTTCTAACTCTACAAAACAAATACCATTTCGAATAACCTTCATCTCATCACCTTTTTCTTTGAGTCTCTATCTTAATCTATTTTAAAAAAATTTGCAACTTAAAAAAGAAAAAAATCTCGATAAACGAGATTATTTACAACATCTTGGTTCGTATATTTCACTTGATTCATCTTCTTCAGAATAACTGAAACATGGTTGATAAGTATGTCTATATACGTGATGGTTGATTGTTTTTGTATGGCAAGGAATTATATGAGGTACTTCGTAATTAATAACTCTATGGCAACATTTTACTTGTGGACATTCATAAATTGGTGGACACATCATTGTTTGTGATGGGCAACAATTCATCATTCCCATATCCATACCCATACTCATATTCATATCCATTTTGGCTTCTGTTGCTTCAGGAAATACACTCATATCTTGACAACGATTATTTTTCATAATACCATTTCCTTTCTAGTCTATTTTATGACAAGTAAAAAATGGTGTTTATGACAAATATACTAGTTAGCATTAATTATTTGTCAATTGGTGTTAGGACAATGCGGAAAGTAATATCATTCCATTGATAAAGGGCACCATTATGTGGGCGAAAAGAAAACAACCCTGCTTGAGTACCATTTGAACTATTTCCACCCCGTAAGAACCATTCCCCATTATCTTTTTTTATAAATTGAGCAGTATCTTCAACCCAAGAACCTATCGTATTAAAAGCAGTACCATATCTTTTTATAGCAAAAGGACCCATTTCTCCCGTTGCATCTCCTAATATTCTTTTGTGATAATCACTGTTGTTTATAGTATTATATTTGTCAAAATATTTTGCATTTTCTTCAGTTAGATCTTTTTCTTCTGTTAATCCACTACCACCAACATCAAGATAAGTATAACCCATCACTTGTTCCCATGAACCACCTGACATATCAAAAATTCCAGTATTATTTAAGGTTGTGGTTGCTAACTTACTATTTGGATATATTGTTGATTCACGGTCTGAATATGCATTATATCCAATAGTTGGTTCTTGCTGTGCTACATGTCCTGTTACGTAGCTACGATCATTATTAATTCTTACTTCTGTACAAGAATTACCATCACAAGTTCCATATTTTGAATGAGATAAATAAGCAACAGCTCCCCATTCCGTATTCTTCATCATATGGCTATCTAATTCTCTTTGATATGAGTAACTAGTATCAAATGCATTTTTTACTGTTATATTTCTCCAACTATATACGTTTGGTTTTATGATTACTTTTGAACTACTTTCTATATTTTGTTCTGCACCTTTTGTTGTCCATCTTTCAGTTACATTTATAGTATTTGAATTCGTTGTATCTTGATTATATCCTGTCTCAAATTTGCCCACCCAAAAGCCTTTTGAGTTTTCAAAGGCTGTAAACGCAGGATGCGTCATCCAATAACCTTCATGGCATTTTCCATCCTCTCCACTTGCATTTGAGGTTTTACACTCTTTTTTAGTTTCATCATCTATTGTGTCTGTTAATCCAAATTCTATGTCAATAACTGTTGTTGAACCTTTATCTTCTAATTTTGTTCCTTCTACTTGTACGGAATCATATTTCCCCATATCGAAGATTTTATATTGATATTTCGGTATCCACACAAAATAACTTTCGATTTCTTCTTCTGGTATAACTTCATCGTTCTTTGGTTCAGTCACTCCATCTACAAGTATGACGGCATTTGCCCATCTTTTCTCTGCATATTTATACCACTCATCTTTTATGTCTGCTTTTCTTACTGTTCCATCATTTTCATCAATAGTTACAGGTACTAGTTTTGCACCTGTTGAACTTTTTAATACTGGATATGCTCCATTTAATATAGATTCTTTATACACAAAATCAGGTACTGTTCCATTTAATACATCAAACGTTTTTTCTTCTTTATACATGGCAAAACTTCGATATAGACTTATACCTCCAACAATAAGTAAAATTCCTACTATACTTCCCATAAAGATTGTTTTTAGTTTCTTATTTTTGTTAAACCTTTGAAGTCCCTTTGGGTTCTT
>CANROY010000063.1 GCA_947632355.1 uncultured Bacilli bacterium | reverse complement strand
GTGATTATTTTAACAAATTAAAATAATCTATCGTTGGTTTGTCGTGACTCTGTCACTTTTGTTTGACAAACCTACATGGCAATAAATTGTGTAAAAAAGACTTTACTTTACACCTAATATACGATATAGTAGAGTTGATAACAAGCAAAGGATTTGCTTTTATCTATATAATATATAAGGAGGGATTGAGGAAATGAAAAAAATTATAACAAAATTAGTGATTTCAAAATCTATTTTACCTGTACTTGTAACAACTGGAGTAGTTGCTGGTGCTCTTGTTACTGCTAAGGTAATTGACAATAAAAATTTTTCTAGTGAAATCAGCAACCGTAAAGCATTAAATTATACGGAAAAGGAAAATGAAGAAGAAGTATCTGTTACTGAAACTTCTGTTCTAGAAGAAGAGATTGCAAAAGCTGACCAAGAAGTAACAGCTGCAACGGAAAAAGCCGAAAAAGCGGAGGCAGCTAAAAAAGAAGCGGAACAAGAAGTGGAAAATGCTACTTCTGCTGTTAAAAAAGCAAAGAGTGCTGTAACAGCAGCAAAAAAAGAACTTGCTGCAGCAAAAACGGAAGAAGAAAAGAAGATAGCTCAAGCAAAAGTAGAAAAAGCTGAAGAAGAGCAAAGAAATGCTGAAAAAGCAAAAGAAGATGCCGAAGCAAAAGCAAAACAAGCAAAAGAGGAAGCACAAAAAGCCGAAGAAGAAAAGGCAAAGAAAGAAGCGGAAGCCGAAGCTGCAAGAAAAGCTGCTGAAGAAGCTAGAAAAAAAGCTGAAGAAACATCTAAACAAGTAAATGTTAAACAAACTGAATCTAATGCAAATAATTCTAACCAAACGTATAGTGCTCCAAGTACTATAGAAAATTCGAGTTCAAGTGAAAATGAAGGTAAAAGTACGGTAGATAGTATTAAAGAAGCTATAACGAAAACTATTGAGGCTAATACTTTAACTATTCATAATATTAATGAAAAATGGACAAAAAAATATAATAAATCTGAAGGTTCAGAATTAATTGTTTACTATAATGGATGGGATAAAAGTATTCCAGCCGGAATACTATATTCTTATAAACCATCTTACAGTACAACAACGAAATCTTTATTTAAAGAAATGTCTAATTCTACTTGGTCAGTTCCAAGTGCAGAAAGTATTAAAAATGAACAAAATTCTTGGACCGTTCAATTTAGTGGAAAAAGATCTGTTGGAGTTATTGAATTAGAACTCGTTAAAAACTTAAAATACCTTATAAGTGCTACACCTATTGCTTCTAAGAGTTTAAATGGAGCAGCTTATAGTAACATAGGTTCAAATATTAAATTCTATCAAGTAGCTGTTTCAAATAGTAAATTTAATGAGTGGCTTTCTACCTATTATGGTGATAAATTGGCTACTGATACAGCAATGATTGAAATTGGTATTAATAGTAGTGGTTATGTGTGCTATTTAAAAAGTAGAATATTAGGAGATAATAAAACTAGAAATTTTGAAATTGTTTTAGCTGCTGCTAATGCAACTAAAGTCCCTAAGGCTAGTGAATTAGGTTTAAGTGATGAGGAAGTTAAAAAATTAGAAGAAGACTATAAAGCACATTATGACTGTGAACGAGAAAATGACTATTGGGTTTGCGGACCAAATAAACATGCCGACCAAAGTTTCTTACATAAAAACTGATTAAAAAAAAGTCCATATTTTTAACAATATGGACTTTTTAATGCTTAGAAAAAGTTTAATTATTCAGCATCGTGTTCACATTCGTGGCAGCAATTAGAGCATTCACATGCATCATCACTGTCTTCGCAATCTTCACATTCACAAGCCTCTTCACTTGCTTCTTCTAAAGAAATAGCACCGGTTGGACAAGATTCTACAGCATTTAAAGCATTTTCATTTTCTACATTTTCACTTGAAATAACACTTGATTTTCCATCATCATTAAATTCAAAATGTTCAGGATCAATGGCAACACAAGCCCCACATCCAATACATTTTGTTTGGTCTACGTTTAATTTTTTCATAAATTCATCTCCTATCCACTTAATTATACGAACTCTATTTTGAAAAATCAACTATACTATTTTAAAAATGTCAAATTTATGGTATTATGTTTGTGATAGTAGGTGAATCCTTATGAGTTCAAGAATGGATAAATATAATCAATATCATCAAATAGAAGAAGAACAAAAGAGTGAAAATATATACAATCAACCATTTTCTCGCTCTCGTTCTAAAAAGAATGAAGATTTGTATCAAGAAATCAATCACGAAGAATATGGGGATATTAATTTAACGAGTAATGCCCATGTTATTGGGGATAATGATAAAAATGTTGATATTGAAAAATTAAAAGCATTATTGGAGAAAAATTACCGTGAAGAACCTCGTAAATCTCGCGTCTTTATGAAGCAACAAGATCTACTAGAAAAAGATAAAGAAGAAGATATAAAAGAGGAAAAAGAAGAAACAAAAGAATACAACATTAATGCCATTATCGCGAAAGCCAAAAAAGAAAAAAATGTTGATTATGAAAGAGAAAGACTTAAAAAAGTAAGAGATACCCAATACGATATTTTAAAAGGTTTACATTTGGATAAAGAAGAAGATGAGGAGGAAGATGAACTTCCTTCTAAAGTTACAAGCAATAAAAAAGATTTAATGAACTTAATTAATACCATTACCGAAAAAGAACTTACTAGAGAAATAGATCCTTTAGATATTTTGACAGATTTAAAAGGTAGTGAAAATACAGTTGTTTTAGATGGCATTAAAGAAGAGATTAATAAAAAAGAATTAGAAGAAAGTGGAAAAGTAAAACCAAAAGCAAAAGAAGTAGAACCGGTTAAAACAAAAGAAGAAATTAAAAAGGAGATTGATAAAACATTCTTTACAAATTCTGTTTCATTTTCTAAAAGTGACTTTGATGACTTTAATGATTTAAAAGAAAATGTGGAAACCAACAAAATACTAATAAAAGTTGTCTTTATTATTCTTGTAATTGCTCTAATTGTAGGTATACTATTTTTTGCTAATGCATTTTTTCATTTGAATTGGTTCTAGGAGTTTTTTATGTTACTTGCAAGTTTTCATTACAAAGGTAAAGAATACCAATATCGTATTTTAGATAATAATATAGTATATGGTTATGTAAAAGATAACCAATTTTTTACTGATTTAAATTCGGAAGAAATTGAACTCATGAATTTGTTATACTCAAGGTTTATGATTTCAAGAAATAAAGAAAATCATAAAAAGTGTGGTATCCTTTTCTATAATAAAAAAAGATTTCAAGTCTTTTATGATAAAATTTCTAAACGTAAATTTTGTTACGAAATAAAAGAAAATAGTTTAGTAAACCCAACTTTTGAAGATTTTTGTTCTTTAGAAGAAGTATTAAATCCCACAATTTCTTATTTAAATTTTAATAAAAAAGAAATAAAATCGAAAGCCAAGAAAATAATGCTTTATGGTATTCTTTTAACATTACAAATTTCTTTGGGAAGTTATATAGGTTATTATGTTGGATATCATAATGCTTATTATGAAGAAAAAATAAGAAAAGACATTGCTGCATTAAATGAAGAAGATATTTCTATTTTAGATATGGAAAAATATATTGATGAAAATGAAAATTTAAACGAGGAAGAAAAGCAAGTACTTAAAAATCATTTATTTATTTTAGAAGACAATGAAGATTATATTAATAAACAAGTGATTTGTAATCGATTATGTTCTGTTGATATTCTTTATGAAGATATTCCTTTAGAGAATTTAAATGATATCTTTAATTCCTTTTTTTTAACAACAGCACAATATAATAGGATAGAAAATGAAATCACTGTTTTTTGTGGACAAGAGGGAATGGATTTTAACAATACTACTGGTTCTTATGGAGAATTATCACATGAAATTAATCATGTATTTGAAGAAGATAGTGCCTCTTTAGGCTATAAATTACGAGAAGCATTAAATGAAATAATTACGCAAGAATATTTAGAATCGGGTAATGATTTTGCTTATACCTTTGAAAGAAGAGCGGTTTATCCTTTAATTGAATTATTAGGACCTGATGCAATGAAGGAATGTCATTTTAAAGGAAATTGTGACAATATAATTAAAGAATTAATGGTAATTATTCCTGATGAAGATAAAGCAATTTTACTTTTAGGATTAATTGATAATTTTAACCAAAATTACGCTGAACAATTAAAAAATGGCATAGATACAAAAACGGCTTTAGATAATTTGTATCAACCAATTAATGAACTCATTAATGAATATTATACAAAGAAATATGGTTGCGATATGATGGAAAATGGCATTATGCGTAATTATATTTTTGATCAACAATTAACAGAACAAATTACAACTATTACAAAAGATAATTTAGAAATAATTGAATCATATAAAAACTTTCCTGGAGTATACCAATATTTAAAAACCGAAATTCAAAATAGTGATTATTTAATCGTTAGTAATGATATTTGTTTACCCTATTTTAACACAAAATATATAGAATCAAAGCTTCATGATGAAACAACATTAGATCAAACCATTTGTGTTATGTCAAACTCTGAAACAAAATTTTTTACTATTGGTTCAAAAGAAGTATTGAAAGAAAAGGAAATTCATTCTAAATAAAAGATATAGAAAGAAAGTGCTTGATAAAACAAAAATGGAATATACTGTACTATGAAGACAAAAAGACATTTTTGTAAAACGCGTACGATTAAAAAAAGCCAAATCCTTGTTTTGGGTCTTTTTCTAGTTGCTTTCTTAACGGTTTTCTTTTTTATCAAATTCAATCAAAAAATTACCCCAAAACTTTTAAGAGTCGCTGAAGCAAGTATCGATAAACTAAATGAAACCATCATTACCAATTTTAAAGTAAAAGATATGTATCCAATGGTTGATTTAGCCAATGCTATTTTACTTACGAAAAACGCCAAAGATGAAATTATTAGTGTTGATTTTGACTTAGAAACCGTTTATAAAAGCTTATCTTTAATTACAGAGTATTTGCAAAGAAGTGTTGAAGATGTTGGGGTTCGCCAAAAGATACTTAGTTACTATAATGATGAAATATCATCAGAACTAGACCGTATTGTTTTAACGATTCCGATTGGTGTTGCATCGGATAGTTTGTATTTAAACAACTTGGGCCCACGTATTCCGGTTAGCATCAGTTATATGGGGTATGTTAGTAGTAGTGTACGTATTAAACTCGAAGATTATGGAATTAATAATGTACTTATTTCTATTTTTATCGATTGTTCCCTAACCAATAAGTTTATTGTTCCTTCGATTGAAAAGGATATCAATCATTCCTATAGCATTCTAGTGGCTTCTAAAATTATTCAAGGAGT
>CANROY010000062.1 GCA_947632355.1 uncultured Bacilli bacterium | reverse complement strand
AAGTTTTCTCGGCATAAATATTTTAATGACTTACTTCCCATTTTTAATATAACGGGAACTTTCAATTTTATTTTTAGTTATATTGAAAAAGTAATCCATTTGCAAGAAAATATGGTATAATACCCGCGAAGGAGAAAGTGTTTATGGAAGATACAATTGCTGCTATTTCAACTTCTTTAGGGGTTGGAGCGATTTCTATTATTCGTGTGAGTGGACCAGATGCCATTTCAATTGTGAATAAAATATTTCGTGGTTGTGATTTAACAAAAGTTGCTTCTCATACCATTCATTATGGATTTATTGTCGATAAAGAAGAACAAATAGATGAAGTTTTAGTTAGTGTTATGACATCTCCTAAAACGTTTACAACGGAAGATATTATAGAAATTAATTGCCACGGAGGAATTGCTACAACAAATAAAATACTTGAACTATTATTAGAAAATGGTTGTCGTCTTGCAGAACCGGGAGAATTTACCAAAAGAGCCTTCTTAAATGGACGTATTAGTTTGTTAGAAGCAGAATCTGTTAGTGATTTAATTGAAGCCAAAAGTGAAAAACAACGTTCTATGGCCATTAGTGGAGTAAGTGGAAGAACGACAAATTTAGTTCGTGCATTAAGAGATAAAATTTTAGATGTCATTGCAAATATTGAAGTCAATATCGATTATCCAGAATACGAAGATGCAATTGAAATTACGCATGAAAATTTAAAAGAAAAAGTAGAAGATATCCAAAAAGATTTAGAACTATTACTTAAAAATTCAGAAGTAGGAAAACTTATAAAATCTGGAATAGATGTTGCACTAATTGGTAGACCAAATGTCGGAAAAAGTAGTATTTTAAATGCTTTACTAAATGAAGAAAAAGCAATTGTAACGGATATATCTGGAACAACAAGAGATGTAATTGAAGCCAAAATGACTTTAAACGGAATTCCTATTAATTTAATGGACACAGCAGGTATTCGTGCTACAAATGACGTAGTAGAAAAAATAGGTGTTGATAGAAGTAAACAAATACTTGAAAGTGCTGATTTAATTATTTTAGTTTTAAATAATAATGAAGAATTAACAGAGGAAGATAAAGAATTACTTGAACAAATTAAAGAAAAAACCCATCTGATCTTTATTAATAAAACGGATTTAGAAGATAAACTTATTTTAGAACAAAATGAACATATAATAAGAGGAAATACGAAAGAATTAAATGGATTGGAAGAGTTAAAACAAAAAATAATGGAACTCTATCATTTAGATAAAATTCAAGAAAAAGATTTAACCTATCTTTCCAATGTACGCCAAATTGATTTAGTAAAGAAATCTCTTGCCAGTATGAATAAATTACTAGAAGATATGAAAGAAAATATTCCTGTTGATATGTTAGAAATTTATCTAAGAGAAGCATTTGATAATCTAGGTTTACTTATTGGAGAAACCTATGAAGATGAATTAATTGATAAGTTATTTAAAAACTTTTGCTTGGGAAAATAAATTTTACTGTATGGAGTAAAATTTTATTAAAAATATAAAAAAATTACTCCATAGCGTAATTTTTTTGACAAAACAAGAATTTTTGATTATAATAGGATTAGAAAAGAGGAATAAGTATGATTATTCGTGAAAGATATTTAAAATTAATAAGACCATTTTATAATCAAGAACTAATTAAAGTATTAATTGGACTTAGACGTTCTGGTAAGTCTGTAATTTTAACTCAAATTATTGATGAATTAAAAAAAGATAATATAGATGATCAACATATTATTTATATTAATTTTGAAGATTATGATTATGATGAATTAACGAATGCTAAAAGTTTAAATAAATATATAAAAGAAAAAATGATAGACCAAAAGAAATATTATTTATTTTTTGATGAGATTCAAAATGTTGAATCTTGGGAAAAAGTTATAAATTCTTTTAGAGCAACCAAAAATGTATCCATATTTATTACAGGATCAAATAGTGATTTACTATCAAGTGATTTAGCAACGCATATTGCAGGAAGATATGTAAGTTTTAAAATAACTCCATTTACTTTTAGTGAAGTTTGTGAACTTTTAGAAATAAAAGATAAAGAGAAAATAGAAGAAGCATTTAAAGATTATATAAAATGGGGTGGAATGCCTCAAAGATTTATGCAAACAGATGATTTATCTAAAAAGACTTATTTAAATGACATATATGACTCTATTATTATAAAAGATATTGTGAAAAGATTTAATATTAAAGATATAGATTTGTTAAATAAAATAGTAACCTATGTTTTAACGACCCCTGCTCAAACTTTTTCTCCTGAAAGTTTAAAAAAATATTTTGAAAGTGTTTCTAGAGGTGTATCTCTTGAAACGATTTATAACTATTTAGATTATATAACAAGAGCCAATTTAATATTTAAAGCCGAAAGATATGATATTAGAGGAAAAAGAATTTTAACAGGTAAGTATAAATATTATTTAACGGATTTAGGTTTTACTAATATACTAAGTGAAGGAAAGAAAGAACAATTTGGTGCTTATTTAGAAAATATTGTTTATAATGAATTAATTGCAAGAGGCTATAATGTAAACATAGGAAATTTGGATAATGGAGAAATTGATTTTATCGCAACAAGATTTGATGAAAAAATTTATGTTCAAGTAGCGTATTTACTTGCAGATGAATCGGTTATTCAAAGAGAATTTGATGCTTATAAAAAAATAGAAGATAATTTTCCTAAATATGTATTGTCTATGGATCATTTTGATTTTTCAAAAGATGGAATTATTCATAAAAACATTATAGATTGGTTATTAGAAGAAAAAAACTAGAAGGTGAAAACGTATGAAATATGAAGTAATTGTAGTTGGTGGAGGACACGCAGGTTGTGAAGCTGCTCATATGGCTGCTTTTTTAGGTAAAAAAACATTACTAATCACAATGAACAAAAAAAATATTGCTGATATGCCTTGTAATCCTTCTATCGGAGGAACTGCTAAAGGGGTTATTGTTCGTGATATAGATGCTCTAGGGGGTCTTATGGGTAAAGTGGCAGATGAATCTCATTTCCAAATGAAGATGCTCAATAGTAAAAAAGGACCTGCAGTGCAATCTCTTCGTTGCCAAGCCGATAAAACTACTTATCCTAAAAATATGTTAAAACGATTAGAAAATACTGAAAATTTAACCATTCAAGAAGGTTTAGTAGAAGACCTAATTGTTGAAGAGAACAAAATAAAGGGAATAGTCCTTGCAAATGGTGAAAAAATAGAAAGTAATGCCTTAATATTAACAACAGGAACATATTTAAAAAGTAATATTTTAAGAGGTGCTGTTTCAACAGAAGGTGGACCGCATGGAGAAGGAAGAAGCAACCATTTAAGTGATAATTTAAAACATTTAGGATTTGTGATTCTTCGTTTAAAAACAGGAACACCTCCAAGAATTAAAGCAGACTCTATTGATTTTTCAAAATGTAGTATTGAAGAAGGAGATAAAAAATATTACACCTTTTCTCACGATGATAAACCAAAATACAAAATAGAAGACCAACAAAAATGTTATTTAATCTATACCAACCAAGAAACGCATCAAATTATTTTGGACAATCTAGATAAATCAAGTATGTATGGAGGGTATGTAACAGGAGTTGGACCTAGATATTGTCCATCCATTGAAGATAAAATCGTTCGTTTTAAAGATAAAGAAAGACATCAATTATTTTTAGAACCGGAAAGTATGTATTATGATGAATGGTATATTCAAGGTTTTTCTACAAGTATGCCCGAAGATGTACAAGAGAAAATGGTACATAGTTTAAAAGGATTAGAAAATGCGGTTATTACGAAATATGCCTATGCGATAGAGTATGATGCGATAGACCCCTTACAACTAAAACCATCCTTAGAAACAAAAGTAATCGAAAATTTATTTACAGCAGGACAAATTAATGGAACAAGTGGTTATGAAGAAGCAGCAGGACAAGGATTAATCGCCGGAATAAACGCCGCAAGAAAGTTAGACAATAAGAATCCATTTATCTTAAAAAGAAATGAATCCTATATTGGTGTTTTAATTGATGACTTAGTAACGAAAGGAACAAAAGAACCTTATCGAATGCTAACTTCTCGTGCTGAATATCGTCTTTTATTACGTCATGATAACGCTGATTTACGTTTAAGAGGCTATGCTCACGAACTAGGAACCATTACCAATGAAATGTATCAAAACTACTTAAATCGAGTACAAAAAATAAAAGAATTAAATAACTTTTTAGATACGACAAAACTAGAACTAACCGAAGATGTAAAAGCAAAATTTCAAGAGCAAAACTTTAATCTTCCTTTAAATAAAATGAGTTTAAAAGAACTTTTAAAAAGACCAGAAATTACATTTGAATTTTTAGATACACTTTTAAATATCCCATTTGAAGAAGATATCAAAGAAGTCGTAAGTATTGCCATTAAATATGATGGCTATATTAAAAAAACAGAAAAAGAAATAGAAAAAATGTTAAAGTTGGAAGAAAAACAAATTCCAAAAGATATTGATTATAGTAAAGTAAATAATTTAGCAAGTGAAGCACGTGTGAAATTAGAAAAAATAAGACCAATTTCCATTGGCCAAGCCGCAAGAATAAGTGGTGTTAATCCTGCTGATATTTCAATACTCGCCATTTATTTAAAAAAAGAGTATGGTAAAAATGACTAAAGATGAATTTTATGAAGCCTTAAAAAATCTAAATATTGAATTAACAAATGAAGAAAAAGAACAACTGGAAATTTATAAAGATTTTTTAAAGGAATACAATACCCATACCAATTTAACAGCCATTAAAGAAGATAGTGGTATTTATTTAAAACATTTCTATGATTCTTTAACGATGAATTCTTATATCAAGGAAGGTTTAAAAGTATTAGATATAGGAACAGGAGCAGGGTTTCCAGGAATGGTTCTTGCTATAGTAAATCCAAACACTTTCTTTGTTTTACTAGATTCCAATAACAAAAAAACAACCTTTTTAAATCAATTAAAAGAAAAATTAAATCTAAAAAACGTTGAGGTTGTTAATGCCAGGGCAGAAGAGTATGTACGAGAACATAGGAAATTTTTTGATATCGTAACATCTCGTGCTGTTGCAGACTTACGTATTTTAGCAGAATTATCTCTTCCGGCTTTAAAAGTAAATGGCTTCTTTATTCCATTAAAAGCAAATGTTGCTAGTGAATATCCTTTATTTTTAGAAGCATTAGAAGTGTTAAATGGAAAAGTTTTAGAAAAAAAAGAATTTGTCTTACCCTTCGAAAAAAGTAATCGTACCATACTTGTTGTAGAACATAAGAAAACTACCGATACTCTTTATCCGTTACTATTCACAGCTAAAATAAGAGAAAAATAAAAAATCTCTTATTTTTTGATGTTGATAAATACGTGAATTTGTG
>CANROY010000061.1 GCA_947632355.1 uncultured Bacilli bacterium | reverse complement strand
TTATTGCTATTTTGGGAACTTATTCATTTACACATTTCTTATTTTATTAAACGGGAACTTCCTTTTTAATTCTTCCGTTAAAAAAAGATAACTTCTTAAGTTACCTTTTACATATAACGATTCATTTGTTTCATAACTTGATTTACTTGTTTTTGGCTTGGTTTTCTTCCCATACTACTCATCATAGCTTCAATCATTTTTTCATTGATTGGAGGATTTTTTTGCATATATTTTTTGGTTGCAAAACGAGCACCCACAAATCCAATTATAAGTCCAACAACTAATCCAAGTACAATTAATAAAATATCGTGTAACATAATAGTTCCTCCTTTTTTATATTATTCTACTAAAATTTTTTTTAGACTGCAAGTTTATCTAACCAAAAATAATCTTTATTTTCAAAATCACATAGAAACAAACGATGGATTTCTTTTAAGTCGTTTAAAAAAGCAGGATTCATAACCGAACTTTTTAAAAGCAAGTAGTGTTTTTTGATCATTAATTTGGTTTCTTCCTCTTTATAATAGTTATGAATTTGGTGTATATTTTTAAACTTCGTATAGAAATAATCTTCTTGGTATTTTTTTAAAAGTTTTGCATCTAATTTCTTTTCATCAAAACGGTCGACGATTTTATAGAAAAGGTCTGCTCCTTTACTTGCTTCACTAATGTCTAACGTATAGATAAAATCCAACATATGAAAGAGTTGATAAGGATTCTTTTCTGTTAGTGTTGCATATTCTTCTTTGATTTTAAAAATATAAAAAGTACGCATTTTTACATCACCTATCTAAGTATAAAATATAAAAATGGTACTTTTTGTCGTTTTTTGTCGTAATGGCTTAATTATTTAGAAAAAGTTTTTGAACGGCAACTTTTAAACTTTCATAATCATAACCACATTTTTTTAGGACTTCTTCTTTATGTCCACTATAACCAAAGTCATTTAGACCTAGAACGTATTTTGAATCATTTACAAATAGACCCCAAGATTGTTTACTACCTGGTTCTAATATAATCGTTTTAACGGTAGATGGTAGAATTTGTTCTTGGTAAACTTTATCTTCTTTTAAGAAAAGTTCAATAGAAGGCATTGAAATGACACGAATATCTAAGTTTTCTTGACGAAGTTCTATGGCTAGATTTAAAGCCGTTAGAACTTCACTACCGGTGGCAACTAAAATACCATCTAACTTTCTTTCTTCTTTTTTAACGATATAGCCACCTCTTAAAGTCATTTTTGGATGAGTATTCGGAAGTTTTGGCATGACTGTATTTCCTAAAACAACACTAATAGGTTCACTATGTTTACATAAATATTCAAAGACTCCTAACACTTCATTAATATCACTTGGTCGGAAGGTAATCATATTGGGAATACTTCTTAACATGGTTAATTGTTCAACAGGTTCTAAAGCAGGACCATCTTCACTATCTCCAATGCTATCGTGGGTGAAGAAGTAAGTAACGGGTAAGTGCATTAAAGCAGACGTACGAAGGCCCGTTTTCAAACTATCGGCGTGAATCAGTTTGGTACTACAATACGTTTTTAAACCACTTAAAGACATTCCGTTTAAAATACCTGCCATGGCTTCTTCACGAACACCAAAATTTAGGTTTCTTCCTAATGGTTTTTGTGGTGTTTGAATGCTTGTATTATCAATATATACTTTGGTCGTTGATGCAACATCTGCACTTCCACCTAATAAGTATTCGGTTTTAGAAGCCACCATATTTAAAATCTTATGATTGGTTAACAGAAGGTTTTCTCCGTAAGAGGCATTCACTTTAAAATTTAGACTTTCAAAAGGAATTGTAAACTCTTTATTCACAAGCATACGAAGTAATGATAACAAACGGTCATTAGCGGATGATTTTACTTTGTTAAAATAAGAAGTATAACTTGCATACTTAGCCCCTACTCGGTCGTTAATCATCGTACGAATGTGGACAACGGAATCTTTTCGAACATCAAAAGGAGCCACTGTAACATTTAGGTTTCTTTTTATCATAAAGACATCATCATCATTTAATGGTCCTTCAAAAACAACACTTTTATTCGCATTACGAGAACCATTTCCTATAATGGTTTTAAAGAAGATAACGGAAGGTTTCTTACTTTTTTTTGCATTCGCAATGGCTTTATCAATTAGTTTTAAGTTATTACCATCCTTTACCGTGTCGACATAGAATCCCATGGCTTCAAAACGAAGTTCTAAATCTTCAATAAAAGTAGTTTGTGTACTTCCATCATTGGTCATGGAGGAAATATCACAAAGAAGCATAAGTTTATCTAGATTTTGGGCACCTGCAAAGGAAGTAGCTTCGTAACTCACCCCTTTCATTAAGTCAACATCACTACAGTAGATATAGGTACGATAATCGATTAAGGTTTGGGCTTCGTCTTCACTTTTTAAAATATTTTCGATATAGCGTTCTGCTAAAGCCATACCAACACCCATACTAATGCCTTCTCCTGATGCACCAACACTAACATCTACGCCAGGGGTTAAATCTTTGTCGGGATAACCTGGTAAGATAGAATCAACAGCACGATATTGTTTTAAATCCTCTTTGGTAATAGGAAAGCCACAAATATGTAAAGTTGCATATAAAAGGGCTGAAGCATGACCGGAAGCAAGAACAAAACGGTCACGATTTAACCAATCGGGATTTTCTGGATTATAGTTTAAGTGTTTGGCATACAAAGTGTATAAAATGGGTGCTCCTGATAAAGAAATACCTGGATAGCCACTTTTTGCATTGCTAATCATATCGAGAGCAAGTGCTTTTATTTCACTTACGGCATTTAAATCATTTTCATTCATACGAAATCCCTACCTATTCTTTTTATAAGTATAACAAAAAATGGAAAAGTTTAAAACCATTTTGCAACTTTTCCATTCAAATATTGTTCTTTTTTTGTTAAAGCATCAAATAAATTAATATTTAAGTTGTTGCTAATTGCAACCAAGGAGAGGAATAAATCAGCAATTTTTAATTCGGTGTCTAAAGTTTGTTTATTTTTTAAAGTCAGACGAACTTCTTTTCCTAGTTCCATCACTCCAAAAAATAATTGAAACATTTCATTAGAAAGATTTTTTTGAACATCTTCTTTAGAATGTTCTTCTATGTTTTTTTGAATACCCTCTAAACTTTCTTTTGATAAAGAATAGTATACTTGTTCTTGCATCATTTTAATCACCTAACGCAACAACTGTGTTGTTCCTTTCTAATTCCATTTCATTTTGATTTAAATAGTTGTATCTTGCATTAAGAGCCAAGATACCAAAAAAGACCACCGAGCACACTAAAATTGCTCCACAATAGTTTGTCCAAATTTTTTTCATATCTCATTCCCTCTTTCCACTTCAAGAATAACACGTATATTTGTTCGTGTCAATAATATTTGTGAACATTTGTTTGACTTTTTACACTTTGTGTGTTAAGATGAAATTGGAGGTAAAAACTTATATGAAAGAATTAACAAACAAACAAACGGAAGTTCTAAATTTTATTAAGAAATATACAGCAACGCACGGCTACCCACCTTCTATTCGAGAGATATGTGCAGGTTTAAATTTATCGAGTCCAGCAACTGTACACGCTCACGTAAAAAAATTAGAAAATGCCGGAGCTATTAAAACAAGCAACAATAAATTTAGAACCATTGAAATTTTAGTTGAAAACGAATATTTAGAAAAAGATGAAGAAGTCATTAAAATTCCTTTACTTGGTAAAATAACTGCAGGTAGTCCTATTGAAGCCATAGAGCAACCAAATGAATTTTTTAATATTCCGGCTTCTTTAGTACCTAGAAAAGAAACGGTTTTTGCTTTACACGTTAGTGGAGAATCTATGATTAACAAAGGAATTTATGATGGTGATTATGTTATTGTGCAAAAACAAAAAGTAGCACGTAACGGAGATGTCGTTGTTGCTATGACTCCGGAAAATGAAGTCACGTTAAAAACATTCTATAAAGAAAGTGACCATATACGACTTCAACCAGAAAATGATACAATGGCACCGATTCTATTAGAAAATTGTACTATTTTAGGAAAAGCCATTGGATTGTATAGAAGATTTTAAAAAGAAAAAATTGAAGGAAATTAATCTTTCAATTTTTTTATTTCTTATAGAGTCTTTACATTAGAGATATTAAGATTTATCATTTGCTAGAGTTAAAACAATACGGAAAGTGGCGAAGTCCCTTTTTTCACCAGTGTTAGTACTCCAATTAAAGATACCAGAATTTGTACCATGACCAAATGCACCACTACGTGTCCACCAAGGATAACCAACAGTATAATTAATAGCATTATCATCATACCACGAAGATACTTGTGCTGTCCTCGTACCATATTTCTTTGTTCCAAATGGCCCCATCTCCCCCGTAGCATCTCCTAATATTCTTCTACTGTAAGTTGAACTACCTGGACTATAATCATAAATATCATAATATTTTGAATTACCTTCGCCACTTGTAAAAGGAAAAGTACTAGTGCTAAATCCGCTCGAAACAAATAAAATGTCATTGTTATTTGATATCGTTACACCCATTAAATATTCCCATGCTCCACCACTCATATCATAAATTCCTGTATAATTTCCTGTAGTACTTGCAACTTTGCTTAAGGAATCAATGTAATTATAAGTATTAGTGCTATTTGTTTTTGGTGTAGTAACATCATATACATTTTGAGAAGTATTAGTACTTGTATAACCGATTGTGGGTTCCTGTTTTGCTGCTACTCCTGTTACATAACTTTGACTATTATTAATTCTTATTTCTGTACATTTATCATTTTTACATGTTCCATATTTAGAATGAGATAAGTACGCAACAGCACCCCATTCGGTATTCTTCATCATATGACTATCTAAGTCTCTTTGATATGAGTAACTAGTATCAAATGCATTTTTTACTGTTATATTTCTCCAACTATACACATTTGGTTTAATGATTACTTTTGAACTACTTTCTATATTTTGTTCTGCACCTTTTGTTGTCCAACTTTCAGTTACATTTATAGTATTTGAATTTGTTGTATCTTGATTATATCCTGTCTCAAATTTGCCTACCCAAAAGCCTTTTGAGTTTTCAAACGCTGTAAATGCAGGATGGGTCATCCAATCATTGACATCACAAGTTCCATTTTCTCCTGATACTCCCGGTGTTGCACATTCTTCATCAACATTATCTTTTGTATCTACAAGTCCAAACTTTATTTCGATTGGTTTTGCTTTGTTTTCTAATTCTGTTTCTTCTGTTTCTAGCTCATCATATTTTCCCATATCAAAGATTTTATATCTATATTTTGGTATCCATACAAAATAACTTTCAATATTTTCTTCCGGTATAACTTCATCATTCTTTGGTTCAGTCACTCCATCTACAAGTATGACTGCATTTGCCCATTCCTTCTTTTCATAGTTATACCACTCATCTTTTATGTCTGCTTTTCTTACTGTTCCATCATTTTCATCAATAGTTACAGGTATTA
>CANROY010000060.1 GCA_947632355.1 uncultured Bacilli bacterium | reverse complement strand
GCATGTTTTAAATTTTCTTAAAAATAAATTTACCAAATTTACAAAAAACTATTGATTTTTATTAGCAAGTTTTTATGGTATAATAAAAATAGGTGATAGGATGTCTAAACTTTATGTCATTACAGGACCAGCCGGAGTAGGGAAAAGTACCATCTCTAAAGAACTAGCGAACTCTTTAGAAAAGTCTGTTTTCATTGAGGGAGATGAGATTTATCATCAAGTCGTTGGAAGTTATATTCCGGCTTGGAAAGAAGGAAATCATCTAGAAGTTTTCTGGAAAGTCTGTATTCAAAGTATTTTAATTTATTTAGAAAATGGATATGATGTTATTTTTAACTACATTATTAAGAAGAAAGATATCGAATTATTAGATAAATTTATTCCTTTTGAAAAGCATTTTTTAGTATTGATGGTAGATTCTGATACCCTTTTAAGAAGAGATCAAATGCGACCAGAAGATTGTCAAATGAAAGAGAGATGTCTTGTCCTTTTAGAAGAGTTTAAAAAAGAAAATTTTGATAAAAAATATATTTTAGAGACGACGAATTTAACGATTCCAAAAATTGTTTCTAAAGCGAAAGAAGATAAATTCCTTTGGAAAAAGGAAAGATAGGAGGAAAATATGAAAATAGGAATTGCAACAGATCATAGAGGAGTAGAATTAAAACAAGAATTGACAAAATATTTAGAAAGTTTAGGATATACTGTAGTAAACTATGGAACAGATAGTTCTGAACCAGTAGATTATCCTATGTATGCTTTTAAAGTTGGTGAAGCAGTTGTTTCTAAAGAAGTAGATTATGGAGTTTTAATCTGTGGAAGTGGTATTGGAATGAGTATTGCTTGTAATAAAGTAAGAGGAGTTCGCTGCGCGAAAGTAAATAATACTTGGGAAGCCAAAGTAACGAGAGAAGATAATGATGCTAATGTGATTGCGGTAGGTTCTAAAACGCCAATCGAAGAGTTAAAAGAGATTCTAAAAGTATTTTTCTCTACGGAATGTTCTATGGAAGAAAGACATGTTCGAAGAAGAAATGAGGTAGATTCTTACCATGGTTAAAATAGCGCTTTATATCGTAATGGTACCTCTTTCTATTTGGGTATTAGAATCTTTACGAATGGATGTGTTATTTAAAAAAGGAAGAGTATTACAAATGAAAATCCTTTATGTGATGATGAGTTTTGCACTTTCTTATTTAGTAACAAACTTTTTATATGATTTTGCATATTTTTCACAAACATTGTAGTTCATTTTGAAGGAGGAAATCCATGAAAAAAGTACTACTTTTTTCTTTGCTTTTTATTTTGATACCTACTTTGATTATTACCTATTTTTTTAAAGAGAAAGAAACAACCTTTCAATTTTCTAAAAATACTATGGTAAGAATTAAAAGAAGCGATACGGGAAAAATAGAGGTAGTACCATTAGAAGAATATATTGTTGGAGTAGTAGCAGGAGAGATGCCAGTTAGTTTTGAAGAAGAAGCTTTAAAGGCACAGGCAGTTGCTTCTAGAAGTTATGTGATGTATCAAATCCAAAAGAATCAAAAGAAAGATTATGATGTGATAGATACAGTATTAAATCAAGTCTATTTAGATAGTGATACCTTAAAGAAAAAGTGGAAAAATAACTATCAAAAATATTATGATAAAGTAACACATGCGGTAGAAGATACTGCCTATCAATATATCGTATATAAAGAAAAAGTAGCAGAAGCACTCTTTTTTTCTACGAGTACGGGGAAAACAGAAAATAGTGAAGAAGTATTTGTTTCTAAGGTACCTTATTTAAGAAGTGTAGATAGTAAATGGGATACCATATCTCCCGTCTTTCAAGAAGTCGAAGAATATTCTAAAAAAGAATTTTTAAAACGATTAAAACTACCAGATTCTGAGGAGATTACTATCCAAATTTTATCTAAGACAAGCGCTGGTAGAATTAATGAAATCAAAATCAACGGAAAAACCTATACCGGTAGTGAAGTCATGTCACTCTTGGGACTTCGTTCTAGAGCCTTTACGATTACGGTTGGAGAAAGGATTACAATTACTACGAAAGGATATGGACATGGGGTAGGAATGAGTCAGTATGGAGCGCAAGGAATGGCAAAAGAAGGATATACTTATGAAGAGATATTAAAACACTATTATACGGGAGTAGACTTAAAAAAAATAAAATTATAGTATAAAGAGAAAAAATTTGCTCACACTTTTAATAGAGGTGAGAAAATGAAAAAATATTTAACAAAACCAGTAATTTATAGCCTTTATGGAGTCTCTCTTTTTCTTTTAGTTTTAGGATTTGCAGTAACCATCAAACAAAAACCACAAATGGTAGAAAGTCCTTTTCCTAATCATGCCTATGATATTTTAAATCATTTAGATCTTCCTGTCATTGGTGAAAATGAAATGACAATGATTCGTCCTTATCAGGAAGAAGGTGTCGTAGTCGCACAAAACTATTATGATTATCGAGGCGAGGAAGAAGATCAAAAAAATTCCTTAATTTATTATGAAGATACTTATATGCAAAGTACAGGTGTTAGCTATTCAAAAGAGGGAGAAGAATTTGATGTATTATCGGTTTTAGATGGAGAAGTTATCGAAGTAAAAGAAGATGCTTTACTAGGAAATAGTATCACGATTAAGCATTCTTCTAATGTAAAAACCGTTTATCAAAGTATTACCAATATCACAGTAAAAGAAGGAGATACTGTTACAAAAGGTATGATTATTGGAAAATCAGGGAAATCAAATATCAATGCTGATTTAGGCGTTCATTTATACTTTGAACTAATCATTGATAATATATCTGTAAACCCAGAAGAGTATTATGATAAAACATTATAATACTCTTTTTTTCATATATTGATATGAGAGGTGAAAAATGAATTCGAAAATCAACAAAAGAGTATTAGCGGAAGCAAGACATATGTTAAAAACAAAAGATACGATTCGTACTATTTCTAAAATTTTTCAAGTATCGAAAAGTACAGTTCATAAAGATTTACATGAACGATTGAAAGATATTGACAATTCTTTGTTTATCGAAATTGAAGAAGTATTAAAGTATCATACGGATATTAGACATATCCGAGGAGGAGAATCTACTCGTAAAAAGTATGAAAAGTTGGATACAAACTAAATGACTTATGATATAATAAAAGACATTGTGGGTGATTTTATGATGGAGAGAATTCTTGGAATTGATCTCGGAACTTCTAATGTTTCTATATATCAAAAGAAAAAAGGTAAAATTTTGCAAGAACCATGCGTAGTAGCAGTAGATAAAAGCTCTAAAGAAATTCTTGCCTATGGCAAAGATGCTAAAAGAATGTATGGAAAAACTCCTGAAAAAATAGAATTAATTCACCCAATGAAAGAAGGCGTAATTGCTGATTTTGAGGTAACAGATCAGTTAATACAATACTTCTTTAAAAAAACAAAAATACATACTGGATTTATGAAACCAAAAATTATTATGAGTATTCCTCTAGATGTTACGAAAGCAGAAAAAAGTGCTTTTAAAGAAGCAGGAGAGAGAATGGGATCTAGAGAAGTTATCTTAGTAGATGGAATTAAAGCGGCTGCTCTAGGTTCGGGAATGGATATCAATTTACCAAAAGCATCTATGATTATTGATATGGGATATGGAAAAACAGATATGGCAGTATTATCTTTAGGAGAAATTATTAAAGGAGTTTCTATTCCTATTGCAGGAGAAAAAATAGATAGTAAATTAGTATCTTATTTAAAACAAAAATATAAATTACTCATCGGTGAAAAAACAGCAGAAGAAGTAAAAATAGAAGCAACTTCTCTCGTTGGAAAAAAGAAAGAAGTAGAGGTAAGAGGAAGAGATTTAATTACCAATTTACCTCATACCATTACGATAGATTCTGCCGATATAACGGAAGCAATTCAAGAAGAAATTTATACTTTAATTGATGAAATAAAAAACTTATTAGAAGATATTCATCCAGAGATGGCTGCTGATATTGCGAAAGAAGGAATTATCTTAACGGGAGGAAGTTCATCCCTAACAGGATTAGATGAATTAATTTCTTATGAATTAGGGATTCCTGTTCATAAAATTAAAGATTCTGAAAGTTCTACCATTGAAGGAATTGGAATTATGTTAGAGAATATAAAATCTTTAGAAAATAATTCACATTAGTGTGCATAAAAAAAGGAAAAAGTTAATTTTTTTCCTTTTTCATTTTCCCATATTTTTCTTCATAATAATCTTTTAATTCTTGGAATCTTTTAAAGTGAACAACTTCTCTTTGACGAAGAAAAGAAAGGGGACCTAATAAGTCTGGATCATTTGTTACATTCATTAAATTTTCATAAGTAATTCTTGCTCTTTGTTCAGCAGCCATATCACTATATAAATCTGCTAAATAGTCTCCTGTTGCTTCAATATAAGCAGAAGTAAATGGAACTCCTTCTACATCGATTGGAAATAAGGCATGATCATATTCTACAAAGTGATTGGTAAGACTTGCTTGTTCTAATTCTTCTACTGATGCTCCTTGCATTAATTGATCTATCATAGCAGCAATCATCTCTACATGTGCCATCTCTTCTGTACCAATATCTGTGAGGAGTGCTTTTCCTCTTTCATCAGGCATAGTAAATCTTTGATTTAAATAACGCATAGCAGCTGCCCATTCCCCGTTAGGACCTCCATATTGCGTAAATAAAAGTTTTGCCATTTTTAAATCTTTCTTTTGAATATTGACAGGATATTCTAATTTCTTTACATATTTAAACATATTTTACTCCTCCCAAGGCCATGGATTATTATCCCAACTCCATGGTACACAATTAAGAGATGAACTACCTGTTGTAAGGGGACCATAGTTCTCTTCATATTTTCTCATCATGCTTTTTTTCTCTTGTAGAAGACTATTATATAATTCAATCATTTTCGCATTATCAGGATGAACATCTAAATAAAGATTTAAATCAATTAATGCAAAATCAAAAATATCAATATAGGTAAGTAATTCTGCTTGTTCATTCATTGGTTTTATGTCATAGATCTTTCCATATTGATCAAATAAACTAGGAAACATATTGCCCCGAATAAATCCTTGATATGGTTCAAATAATTCTACTGGTTTATTGTACATATTAAACACCTCAGTATATTTTATGAAAATTAGAAAAATGCGTTATTATTTTTGTTGTTATTATTTTTGTTTACTATTGCTTTTTATCCTTTTTATGGTATAATTGAATATGTACTTTTGTACATGGCGGATATGGTGAAGGGGTTAACACGGTGGATTGTGGTTCCATTATGCTAGGGTTCGAATCCCTATATCCGCCCCATATTGAATTTTACGCACACCTTTGTGCGAAAGATAAGTAAAAGTTCGTAATACTTGATATTATGGACTTTTTCTTTTGCAAAGGTGGTGAGGATAAATAATGAATGTGTCCATAGAAATTTTAGAATTTCCTTTGTGCGTAAAAAACAAGATACTAAGAATTAAAAATATAACTAAATTGAATATAGAATATATTGCAGGTAAAAATATTATCTTTAATAACTCTAATTTGGGACTTAAAGAA
>CANROY010000059.1 GCA_947632355.1 uncultured Bacilli bacterium | reverse complement strand
TTTTGTTAAACCTTTGAAGTCCCTTTGGGTTCTTTCTTTTACTTTCTAATATTCCCCCCCCCCCATTGGTCTTTCAATGGTTGGGAGGTTTTCTTTCTTTTTCATTTTCTTCCTCCTCTATTATGCTTTTATTTTAGCAAATTATAAGTGATTGTGCAATAAATTTGCTATTCTAATTCTAAACTATTTAAATACTTTATAATCATTTTCTAAATAATTAACTTAAATACTTAATGTTGGAAAAATATTGACAATGATTCTATTTTAAAATAAAATAATTTTTATCAAAAAGAGGGCGTATTTTTATGATGAATGCTAATTTATATAATAACATATTTCAATTTTTTAAAAATAGCTTTTTAACAGAAAAAGAAACAAATGCAATTTTTTATTTTTTTAATGAAGTTTTAGGTTCTTTATGTTTTTTCAATAATTACATTATTGACTTTAGAAATCCCTCTATAAAATATAAAATTGAAAAAACAAAAGAAAATGAATGCCCATCTATTACAATTTTACCTGATTGTTATGTTACAAATAACTTTTTTACAATTGTTATTTATAAATCTTCTGAATTTAGTCCTACATTTTCATATAAAGAAGTTTTTAATGGTATAGTTCGAGAAGATTTAATTTGGTTAGGAAATAAATTTCCTAAAAAAATAGAAAGTAGATTTTACGATGCAGCAGCTTGGAATTATATGTTATTTGAGATAGAAAAAAATAAATTTCCTACTTCTCTTCAACATATTTGTAAAAAAATCACATCTAATAACCTTGTTATTGAAAATTATTCTGATATAACAGCTTATCCACCTATTAATTTAATTTTAGATGGCTATAAACCAGAACTATTACCTGATGTAGAAGTAATAACAGAAGAAGCAACATCACTTTTAACTTTAAAAGTTCATCAAAAAGAAATCACTCACGTTCTTTGTGGAGATTGGTATTATTATCATTTAAATTATGTACAACAAAATGAAGACATAAAAAATTTAAAAACTAGTAATGATTATCCTAGAAGTTTAAAACAATTTTAATATCATGTTCAATTTCATCTTTATAAATTTATGAAATGAATATATAAAACTTTAATATATTCTTTATTTATTCTAATTTTTTCCTTTATTACTGTATTTTTTTCTCTAATATCATTAAAAAAGAACCATTAAAATGATTCTATATTTACTTTTACTTTTTTCTTATCGTGTAAATAAGAATAGGCTTGAATCATAGTACGTAACGCTTGAGCCGTTTTACCTGATTTTCCAATCACAGCACCCATATCGCTATCTTTTACTAAAACTTCTAAATTAATAGTTTCTTCATCGCTACCTATTTCTTTTACACTTACCATATCGGCATCTCTTGCGATACTTTTAACAAGAAAAAGTGTATACTCAACAATATCCATAATTACTTCCCTGCTTTTTTAGATTTAGATTCAGCATATTTTTTCATAATGCCTTCTTTAGAAAGAATATTTCTTACTGTTTCTGTAGGTTGTGCTCCTTGGTTTAACCAATACATTGTTTTTTCTTCATCAATTTTTACTTCTGCAGGATTCATAATTGGATTATAAGTACCAACTACTTCTAAGAAACGTCCATCTCTTGGACTTCTAGAATCTGCAGCAACAATACGATAGAATGGTCTTTGTTTCGCACCCATTCTTTTTAATCTTAATTTTACAGCCATAATCTCTTCCTCCTTTAAAACTGAATCTAGTATAACACGTCAAGAAAATAGTGTCAACTAATTTATGTTGACACTACTTCAAATATTCCTCATCCACTTCTTCTATAGCATCTTCATCTTCTTTAGTTATTTCTTCTTCCTCTACTACCTCTTCATAATCATCTTCGTCTTCTTCAATACTAACCTTTATTTTTGTATCTCCAACGATTTCTACACCAAGTTCTTTTTCAACGTTTAATTTAACGATTCCATCGGTTACACTGACATTGGTAACGGTTGGTTGTTTTAAACTACGAACAATAATTTCTTCTTTATCGGTTAAAGTATTATTATCTTTTAAATGAACAGGCATTTTATCTTGATAAGAAAAAGTTTCTGTACTTACAGCTGTTTTGGTATCATTATCATAAGAATACCAAACGTTTACATCAAAAGAACCATCAATTCCTACACTTCCACCATTATTTTTACCAGAAAATTTATGATTAATCACCCAACAACCTAAAACCGTATCGGGTTTTAATTCTGGTGTTATGCGAAATTCATTAGAACTTGTTTTTTTCGTTTTGCCAATAATGGCTTTTGTTACTATTTCTTTAAAACTAGACATTTGTAACCCTCCTCTAATTTAATGTATGCAACATTTATGCTTTTGTTCACTTTAGAATTGTATTTTTCTTTTATTTATGGTAGGATAAACAATAAATTACAGGGGGAAACTAGAAATGGAAAGATTGCAAATTAAAGAAGAAACATTAGCACAACTTCCACTTTATTATGGAAAAAGAACGAATGAAGCCATACTTTATCTTTACAAGGACCAAATAATTAAACATTTTTATTATATAAGTGAAAATAAAATGAATACACTTTATGAATTAGAAAAAAGAGAAAAAGAATTTGCACAAGTACCAGAATTGTTACTCTTTAAAAAAATCGTTGCCGACTACTACACGATTCTTGGTATTTTAATGGATAAAGGGTATGAAACGAATTTTAAACAGTATTGTAAATTACAAACCACAACCTATAACGACCGTATTTTAATTTTGAAGAAGATTGGACATGTTTTAGAAAAATTAAGCAACTTACGCAGACAAGAAGGAATTTTAACGAACTTTTTTATTGGAGATTTACACGAAAGTAATATCTTAGTAGGAGAAAATCACGAAATTCAAATTTGTGACTTAGACAGTTGTAAAATTGGAAATAATAAGCCTTTTTTAACAAAGTATTTGCAATTTTTAAAAACGTATCCCGAAGTAACAGAAAGTTTGCAACATAAGTATCCTTTTTATCATTATTTATGTATTCCTAATGAAAATAGCGACCTTTACTGTTATTGTGCAATGATTTTTAAAACGCTTTTTGAAGTTGATCTAACGAAACTTAGCAGTAATGAATTTCATCAAACCCTCTATTCTTTAAAAGAACAAGGATTACCAGAACCTTTATACCAAACGTTTTTTAACCTTTACAGTCCGAAAGAGAATGAAAACCCTTATCGTTATTTAGAGGATATACCAAACTCTTTTGAAAAATTACAAAAAAGTATGATATGATAGTAATGGTGATAAGTTATGGATTGTTTATTTTGTAAAATTAGTAAAGGAGAAATCCCTTGCTATAAAGTATATGAAGATGATTTTGTACTCGCATTCTTAGATATTCATCCAAGAAGTAATGGACATACTTTAATTGTTCCAAAAAAGCATTACACAGATTTTACGGAATTAGATGAAGAGATTATAAAGCACATTTACGAGGTTGCTAAAAAGATAGTGGCTTTACTTCAAGAAAAGTTAAACGCAACAGGTTTTTGTTTAAATGCTAACTACTTAGATACGCAAGAAATTAAACATTTTCACTTACATATTGTACCAAGTAGTAAAGAAAAAATAGAAGACGTAGAAAGTATTTATAACAAGTTAAAAAATTAACCACAACGGTTAATTTTTTTAGTCTTCATACCAAATGGTTTCTAAGTTCACATTCGTACTCTTAGGTAATGGGTCTGGTAAATTTAATTTGGTTAATAATGGAACATGGAAAGCACTACCAAAGACTAAGGCGGTACCAGGACGTAACGTTTTTAATTTTTCTACTTCTTGGTGCGATAAGTTACTTGACATAGAAATCACGATATTTAAATCATCTGGGTGAAACAATCGAAAAATAAAGAAGTTGGAACATTGCGATAGACACGTTACCGATAACTCACTTGGTCTTTGGGTTACAAAACAAAGTATTAAACCATATTTTCTTCCTTCTTTGGTAATACGGTCGAAGATATTATAACCAATGACATTGACATCGTTATCATTTTGAACATAACGATGGGCTTCTTCTAAAATAACGTGAATTGGGAAACTTGCTCTTTCCTTTAAAGAGGTCGCAAAGTTAAAGAATAATTTCATATAAAGTTTGGTTAATATTTTTGCAAAACGTTCATCCACATAATTAAAGTTCATATTTAAAAGTTGGGCAAATTCATTGTTTTCGGTTAAAAACATACTTTTAACAAATTGTTCTTTTTCAATATAACTTTTGTTGTATTCAAAATATCTTCTTTGAGGACTATTTAAAATAGCATTCATACGTACTCGTAAGTCATTGGCTTTTTCGTATAGCATAGCATTATTAAGCATTCCTTCACTCATTAAAGCAAATTCCAAAGCATTGTATAAATCTTCTAGGTTATAGACTAAACCTTTTTTATCGACTTCCATCACTTCTAAAGAAGTAAAGCCGTTTAAAAATTCAATAACAAATTGTAAAGCCCCCATTTTTCCATTGGCATCAATATTTAAACATTGTTTTAAGGTTCTTGTATACCCTGGTTGTACAATTGGACTTTCCAAATTTAATTCTGGTGTATTAAACTTATTTAACGTTGAAATAATTTGGTCGCTTAATTGCGTAGAAGATTTTCCACTTCCAATAATATCGAGTAGACTTCTTGCAATAATCGAATTTTTATACTTGGTTGCTAATTCTCCACTACTTTTAAAAAGGGCCACATATTGTAAGGTTTTTTCTAATATTGGTAGCAACGTATGGTCATTGACATTTAAAAGCAAAGCTAAATCATCTACTTCTAAAAAGTAAGCTGGAATACTTACAATCTCGGTTGCTGCTTCATCAATATCAATTTTCGTTGTATAGTACTTGACATTAATTCCTGGTAAAGCATTAATTTTACTTAAAGAAGGATGATATTCTCCATAGACATCAAAAATAACCATATGGACATTTTTAGGGGACTTTTTATTATAATAGAAAATATTTTGAATAAGACTTGCTACTCCACAAGATTTACCACAACCAGAGTTTCCAATAATCGCCATATGTTGGGTTAATAAATCATTAACACGAGCGGTAACTTTAAAATTCTCATACAAAGCAGATGAACCAATTAAAACATTTTCATCACTTTCATAATCTTGTTCTCCAATAATTAGTTCAAGTTCTTGTTTATAAACAATACGACATTTACTTTTTATACTTGGATATTTTACAGTACCGGAAATAAATATACCTTCACGAATTTCTCCAATCAACATAATCGTAATGGCTTCTTCATTCATCCCAAGGATTTCTCCTACGACTTTACTAGAAGCATTACTACCATCCTCTTCTTCAAATACAACGTGGTAGTTGATTACATTGGCTTGAATGATTTTCGATTTATTTTCGACTGTAATTAATTTATCTTCTATTTTTGTAATTTTTCCAAACATAACTAGTCACCCTATTCTTTAAATATGATATCATAGATTTAAAAAAAATGAAAGTTTATGTATTTACTTGATAGTGTTTCCAAAGTGGGGAGATATGAAAAAGAAAGCCTTATAATTCAAATAAAAAGGTAAAAACCTAAAAAAT
>CANROY010000058.1 GCA_947632355.1 uncultured Bacilli bacterium | reverse complement strand
ATTTTGTCTGTTACTGCACCATAAGAAATATCCGTTTCATCATATGTTTTTGCACTGACGTTGCCTACGACGAATACGCTTACTAACATTAGGGCAATACCTAATAATCTTTTTTTCATTCTTTCTTTCCTCCTAATTTTTCTTTTTTCAGTACTCAAAAAGAGATTGGCACATTTCCTCCTTTTTTATACTCAACATGATTATACCCATTACTTTGAATATTTGTCAATACTTTTTTTATCTTTTTTTGATAAAAATGTATTAATATTTTACATTAATTTTAAACAATTTTTGCTTTAAAAAGGAATTGTAACTCTTTTTGATACTAATATATTATAGTATTCTTTTAAAAAAAATAGTCTTTTTTTGTCAAAATATGTTTTTTTATAGAAAAAAATAGATAAAGTGTTGGAAAAAACTTCCAACACTTTATCATATTTCTTTTATATATTCTAATAGTTTTAAGAACATTCGTATAAAAATAGAATCCAAACCGTCTTTCTTCAGTTTACGTATTAAGATACGTTTTTTCTTAATAGGTTCATCACTAAAGAAAATATTAGCAATTTTATCTTTCAAACGGGTTTCGATTTGTAAATCACTAATAATAGAATCGACTTCTTCATTAACAATACGTGTTGCATCGATTTCAATATCTTTTCCTTTACAATTAATCGTTAATTGACTCGTTGTTGGAACGTCTTTTACTTCTACAATAAAGTCATTATCTTCTACATAGTTATTGGTAATCACCACATCTTTTCCAATATAGGTAATGACATCACTTGCTTCTCTTGTATTTCGAAAACGGATTTTATAATCACGTTTATCTGGAATAATACCACTTTTACCTTCAACGGGTCTTATAATTAAGGTATAGTTATTTTGTAAGTAGTTATAATCAATATAGGTCATAATGTAGTAGCCTTGTTCAAATAAAGAAGAATAGCCATCATCTTCATACAATTTATAGGTATTACTTCTTCCTGGGAAAATATGAATTTCCATCTTTTTAGGAGGATTGGTAACATTGATATTTTCTTCTAAATCTGCTAAAGGTATGATACTTCCAGCTCTAGCAAACACCGGATAGTCTTCATCTTTATAGAATGTGACATAACGTTTATCTCCTAAAAATTTTTTACCAGTATTAAAGTCGTACCAAATTCCCGCCGGTAAGAAAATTTTTTCAATGGCACGGTTCATAACACGGTCTTTTTTAACCGTAATAGGGGCTACAAATAATTCTCCACCAAAGTAATATTCATTTTTATATAAGGGCTCATCATATACTTCCGGATTTTGGTAGTATAGGGGTTGTACAAGAGGTAGTCCGGTTTTATGGTATTTATAGGCTTCGGCATAAAGATAAGGAATCAAACGATGTCTTAAAATACAATAGTTTTTAACAATACTAAATGTTTTTATATCCCAAAGCCAAGGTTCTCTTTTGTAGTAATGACCGTGTTTGGCACTAAAACGGAAGATTGGACTAAAGGTTGCTAATTCTACATAACGAAGATATAATTCTCCATCTTCAATACCATCTTGGTACCCTCCTACATCGTGACTCCACCAAGAAACACCAATATTACTAGCTGTAGAGTTAAAGAATGGCAAGAAGCGAAGCGTATCCCAACTGACCGTTGTTTTTCCTGAATAATGAATGGGCGTTCTATGTGGTGCAACTAAAGAGTTTCTAGAAAGTAGCATTCCTCTTCTTGTTGCATACTTCTTGTAGTCATTAAAGTGATAGTAATTTAAGGCTTTTAGGGTATTTAAATCTTTTTTATTATAGAAATCAATAAAGAAGAAATCCGTTCCTAAATCATTTAAAGGATTAATAAGTTCATGAAAGTATTCCATCAAGACATTGGTATCAAATACGTTAAAAGGAATATTTCTATCTTCCGTAAATCCTAAATGTTCTTTAATCGTTTCATATTTTACTTCTTCACGACTGATTCCTTCACTTGGATTGATACTTAAACCAACTCTTATGCCTCTATCATGCATATATTGAATAAACTCTTTAGGATCCGGAAATAAAGTATGGTTAAATGTATAGCCGGTACTTGGTAAATCCGTTTTGGTATGCCAGTTTTCTCCTAAAAGTAAAACAGAATAAGGAATTCCTTTACGAGCAAATGTGGTAAGTAATTTTTTTAAATCTTCAAAACTATAGATTTCATCTTTATTCCACCAAATTCCTAACGCATAACGAGGAATTAAACTTGGTAAACCGGTCAGCATAAAATAGTCTCGCAAGCATAAACCGAAGTCTCTTCGATATATAAACAAATACGTATCAATTCTTTTTTCTGTTGGCGGAAGAAGTCTACCCTCTTGGTCTAGTAAAAGAGAGGTAGAATCATCTATGGAAGTAAACCCATCGGTAGAATAAAGACCTTTATGTAAACCCACTTTCGCACTATTTTCATCTAAACTTAAAGCTGTTCCTCTAAAGTTTCTAGCTTCAGGATGATTAAAATACCATATTTTATCGGTGTTTTGTAAGATGACTTTTAAATTGGCATCTGGAGAAATTTTGCTCGCAATAAACGGCTTTTCTTTCGCATAGGAAAGTTTAAAGTATTTGGTCGCAATTTCTAAATACTTATTATCTTCTTTTACAGTATATTCAGGAACAGGAAAATCACGGTTTAGAACTCTTTCGGTTAAACCATCATAGAATTTTCCTTCTTCATTATATTCAAAACGTATAAGTCTTTCGGTTAAGATTGTAATACGATATTTTTGTCCTTGAAAAATACAATTTGATTTTGCTTTTGCGTGTGTGTAATCCACTTTAAAATGTTCATCCATACTAGCCATCATAACACCCTCTACTCTAATTTATTTTATCACGTATACTGCGAATTAGTAAATAAAAAGATTAGAGTTTGCTCTCTAATCTACTTTTTTGGCTGCCATTTATAGAGCTGGCTTCACTCACTTTTTTCGCTGCCACTTAAGGCTGGCTTCACCTGCTTTTAAACATAATTTCTTATGCATTTTTACTATAACATATTTCAATAATTAATGCTATAATAATCAAAAAGAAAGAAATGAGTGCTATGTTTTCCTATACATTAGATAATAAAAGATATCATACTTTAAACTATGAATACCAAACGCTTTTTCATCATAAAGTCTTTAAAGTCAGTTTGAATGCAAACTTTTCTTGTCCTAATTTTCAAAATGGAAATGGTTGTATTTTTTGTTTACATGGAAGTAATGATTATGATATTACCAAAAATAGTGATTTAGTCCGCCAATTTAATGAAGTAAAAGAAGTGTTAGAACGTAAATGGCCGAATAGTTATTACATTGGTTATTTTCAAGCAAACACGAATACCTTTGCTCCTGTTTCCGTTTTAAAAGAAAAGTTTGAAACTATTCTTGCTCTTGATAATGTTATTGGTTTATCGATTGCTACAAGAAGTGATGCCATAACAGAAGAATGTCTCGATTATTTAGAAGAATTAAATAAGAAAACGTATCTAACAATTGAACTTGGTTTACAATCCAGTAAGAATGAAACGTTACAACTTATTAAAAGAGGACACGATGTAGAAAACTTTAAAACTTGTGTTGAAAACCTAAAAAAAAGAGGCATCCGTGTTGTTGCTCATATTATTAATGGTCTACCTTATGAAACAAAAGAAGATATGGTAAATACAGCCAAGTTTTTAAACGACTTAAAAGTAGATGGTGTAAAAATCCATATGCTTTCCGTTTTAAAAGGAACAGAGCTAGCCCGTATGTATCTAGAAAATCCATTTCCTATCCTTACTAAGGAAGAATACATTGATATCGTTATAGAACAACTCGAACATTTAGATGAAAAAATCGTCATTCATCGAATTACGGGAGACCCAAAAGTAGAAGATTTAATTACTCCTCCTTGGTTAGTTAAAAAGTTTTGTGTTCTAAATGATATAGATAAAGAAATGGTGAAACGTAACGTATACCAAGGTGATAAAGTTAACAATCGTTCATAAGAAGTTTTTCAATACGAAATCCTTTTAAATCAGCAGAAATACCTAGTTCTTCATTTTGACTTTTAATATAGTTTACATTTTGTTTAATAAACTCTTGTATATCGTGTTCAATGGTATTAATAGATAATGATTTACATAAATCTTGACTACAAACTTGGCTTACTTTACCTAGTAAGTCATTTTCTTTTATATAGGTAAGTAAATCTTTAGAATTTAAGTTTTCAAAAGTTAAAGTTTTTGAACAGTTTTTAATGGAAAAGGCTTGATAAGTATTAAACGCTAAACACAGTAAAAAAAGAGTAATTATAATTTTTTTCATACTACTTCACCTATTCGTAGTATGAGCAAAACCTTAAAAAAAGATTTACCAATTTTTAGTAAATCTATTTCTTTTCTATATCTTTCGTAATTCTTCTACCGAGAGAAAATATATCATTGATTTCATCTTCATTTAATTTGGTTGTTAGAATCAAAGATTCCCTTTTATTTCTATCTATTAAATCCCAATAATTATGGAAGATAATCCGAGCAATATTTGTAAGACATCCCATAGGGTTTTCGTGCTTATTTATAAAATCCGTTACATATTGGCCAATTATTTCTGTCTTTTCTATAACATCGTTTTGCAAAGGAACAGGATTATCTACTTCTTCTACTTCTCCATAAGGGCATAAATCGTTTATTAAATGACTTAAACGACTAGAAATCGGACGCCCATCCTCCATTGAAAAACTATATGGTCCAAGATCTGTTATGTCAAATGCAGATAAAATAATGAACATGTTTTGTATTTTTTCATTAGTATTATGTATAGAAAAATCCGGATTTTCATTATAAAATAATTGGTACAATTGAATCATTCTTTTTGCTCTTCCATTTAATTCTACTTTAGAAATAGTATTTAAAGAAGCAATATATTTTTGAATTTTTTTCATTTTTTCTACCATATCTATATTTGATTTTTCACTAAATACTTTTTCTTTTTCTAAATCTGTACAAGAAAAGGAAAAAGTTCCACCTTTCACATATTCTGCATTTAGTATGTTCTTGCCATCCTTTTGGATTACCTGTACATAAAATAATTTCCCATTTTTATACCCAATTGTTTCTTCCTCTTTTTCACTTTTAAAGTATAAAGAAAAACGTTTTTCTTGATAATCTTTTAATCTAGTTCTCAACGTTCTTACATTTTTTGCCATATTATGATGCATACTATCGCTAATCCATTTATCAAGCATACTATCTATTTTTTCTTCGTTTACACTGTCATTTGGTATTCCTTCAAACATAAATTGAAAATAATGATGATTCAGTGTATCTAAATATTCCTTTTTTATTATTTTTATTTCGTTCATCATAAAAACCTCCCTACAAATTATTATAAATGAGTTTTATAAAAGAGTCTAGTTTACATAAAGTACATCAATATCAACTGCACCTTTAATGCCATCTACTCTTCCATCGTTACAATGTTGCCATAACCTATACGTTCCTTGATAAGTTGTTTTATCCACATAATGAGCAAGCCAAGTTTCATATTTAGAAGGCATCCATAATCTCTCTAAATAATTTTTACTACTATAAAGTAATCCTTCATATCCAGCATTATGAATGGTGTCTAAAAAAGTATCGGCCATTGAAGTAAGTCCAAAAAAACTTAAATGATAATCATTAAACGTACTCCAATTTTCCCAGTCATATGCGATGGGTAAAGTAATGTTATAGTCTTTAATTTGTTCTAAAACCCAATTTGCTTCCTCTTTTGCTTTCTCACTAGAACTTGCATAAGAATAGA
>CANROY010000057.1 GCA_947632355.1 uncultured Bacilli bacterium | reverse complement strand
AAGGCTTAAACTTTTCTTCTTCCCATTCTTGCATTTTTAAGATGTTTTTTATTTCTTCATAACTACTATTCCATATAGTCGAAGTTAATAAAGATTTGAACTTTTCTTCTTCCCACTCTTTCATTTCTAAAATGTTTTTTATATCTTCATAACTACTACTCCATATATTTGAAGTTAGTAAAGGCTTGAACTTTTCTTCTTTCCAGTATTCAAGTGTTAGAATTTGATGGACAAAAGAAATACCCCTTAAATATACGCGATCACATTTCAAATTTGGATAATCCTTTAATAAAGAATCAATTTTACTTCTATCTCCCATAAAAAACCACCTTTAAAGTGAGTCTTATTATAAAACATTTCAAAAGTCTAGTCAATATGATCAACGATATAGTAAGCATTCTCGATTTTTAAATCTTTCTTTTCATTTAAAACACCATATAAAAAGACTTCTATTCCTCTTTTTTGATATTCTTCTACTAAACTTTTGCTAGCAAAGTTATTTAAAAGACAAATAAAATCATATGGATAGTTTTCTTCACTATTGAGTACATAATTTAAAATACCTAATTTTTGTTTACATCCTAACTCTTTTAATTTAGCAATGACTTTATTATGAAAACTCATTACATAAATATTTTTATTGGTAAATGCGTTTAAAATTTTCATTAGTCTTTCATAGGAAATATCCGTATCTTTTATTTCGACTAGCATTAGTTTATCGGTTTCAAGATTAAGAGCTTCAGAAAGCAAAGGAAGAGGATAATTTTTCTTTAACTCTTTATAATTTTCTTTACAAATTAAAGTGCTTTCCACAAAAGCATTATGGTGAATGACAAAATGGTTATCTTTGGTCCTTCGTATGTCAAACTCAAAACCTGCTACTTTTTCATTTTGAATCGCATTTTGAAAAGCTTCTATTGTATTTTCTTTTATATTACTCGTTCTTAAACCTCTATGGGCAATCAATTTCAAAAAAATCACCTAATAGAATATATTAGATGATCTACTTTTTATGATAAAAGACAACTTTGTAGGAGATGAATATAAAAATAAGACAAAAAATAGGAATGACAATGGTTTTATACTGCATCATAAACGAATTGGTAAGAGTTTCTTCTTTTTCTTCTTTAAAGGTTGGTGTTAGTTCTTCCTCCTCTTTTAAAACTTGAAAGGTATAAGTAGATTGTTCTTTTGCATTTTTGATATGTAAAAGAACTATGGAATTATTTTGTAAATCTTCGTTATTCTCAATACTTACTTCTACGTCATTATCAACTTCGTAGACAAAAGCAATCCTTTCGACTTCACTATCTAATACCACCGTATAGGAAGTATTAAGAGGCTCAAATGTTGGAGAAAGTTCTCCGTTTTCAATTGTTAAATCATTGAGTTTTAAATCTTTGGCAAAAACAAACATAGGAAAACAAAGAAGGAAAAGAAAAAAGACATATTTTTTCATTAGGACACCTCTATATCATTTTTAGTAAAATCTCATTCATAATATATAGTTTGTCCGGATTTATAAAAATATTGCCTTTTTTTAGTATTAAATCACCATTTTTTAATAAAGGTTTAATTGGATAAACGTTTTCTAACTTCACATGATAACGTTTTTCAAATTCTTCGATATTAAATCCATTTGTTAAACGTAAACCTAACATGACATGATTATCCATAATATCATGTGCAGTTAAAAGTTCTTTTTCTCCTCCTAAATCTCCTTTTAAATACTTCGTTAAAGAATGCGTATTTGTGTATCTTACTTGGTCTAAATAACCAGAAGCCGACAAGCCAAAACCATAGTATTCTTTGTTTTGCCAATAAACTAAGTTGTGTTTTGACTCATACCCTTTTAATGCAAAATTACTAACTTCATAATGTAAATACCCGTGCTTTTTTAGCACACTCTTAATGGTTTCATAAAGGATAGCGTCTTCTTCGTCCCCCAATCGTTCATACCCATTTAGTTTTAGTAACGTACTTTCTTCTACTAATAAACTATACGTACTAATATGAGCAGGTTTTAAAGATAAAATTTGTTTTAATTCCTGCTTGACACTCTTTTTCGTGTCACAAGAAAAACCATAGATATAGTCGATATTAAAGTTCGCAAAATATTTTTTTACTAACTTCACTTTTTCTTCTACTTCTTCAAAGGTATGATTTCTACCCATATAGTGTAGTTTTTCTTTTACAAAAGATTCAACTCCAATACTTAAACGATTCACTCTATTCTTTTTTAAACATTCTAAGAGTTCTTCCGTAATATCGTTTACATTACATTCAAACGTAAATTCTTCTAAAGCATCGGTTTTTAAAATAGACAACACTTCAAACAAACGATTTAATTGTTTCATTGTTAAACTAGATGGAGTACCACCACCAATATAAAGTGTCTTAATTTGCTCACCTTGATAAAAATCTTTTATTTCTTCTAAAAGAGCATCTAAGTATTTTGTAACCCAAGTTTCATTATAAAACACTTTACAAAAATCACAATAGGAACAAATCGTTTTACAAAAAGGAATATGGATATAAACACTACTACAACTAGACATTTTACACCTATCTTTTTAGTTCCATAGAATCGAGTTCTTCTTTTGGAAGATGAATTTCATTGACAATTTCTGCTATATCTTTATCCGGCACATCATTTTCTAACAATTCAAACATAATCGCATAGGCTTCTTCTACCGTTTTGGCATTTTTCGCAAGTTCTTTTAAATTTTTTAATTCTTCTTCACTTAACATATTATCTAGACTTCCCTTCACTTGGTAAGTTTCTTACAATAAAATTTGATTTTTGTTGATAATAATCTTTATAAATGGCATATCTTTTTGCAAACACTTCATCCTTTTGTGCTAAGTTTTGCATGTCTACTTCAATTATCGTATGATCTATTTTGAATACATTTTCACTTTCAACCGAACTTATATAATATTTAAGTATCGAGCGAACTATAATATTTTTATCTTCCTCTGTATACATATGAAAATCTTTCTTAAGCGTTTCTTGTAAATTGTAATCATCAATTTCATGGTGAAGTTCTTGAATCTTTTCTTTAAATACACTTACTTTTTCTTCATTTTTTTCTTTAACATATTGATTTAATTTCTGAATATAAGCATTTCTTTTATGTAAGTATTGTTTGGCTTTTTGATAACTTTGCTCTTGTTCTTCACTACTTTCATTTAAAGTTTCTATAAATAATCCATCTAAAGTATTTTCATGAATATCCGTACAAGAAATAAAACCAGATGTTATATCAATAACTGTAGTATTTAAAAGTTTCGCCATCGATTTAAAAGATACACGATACGTTAAAGCAAGTAGTAAAAACTCTTGTTTTGTATTTTGAGGATACTCATTAAATCTCTTCTTAATAGGTATTTGATTATCCTCTTTAGCAAAACCATAAGGTTTTAAAAATTGTTGTATTCCTTCATAGTAATCTTCAAATAAAACCGTGCTAAGTTCTAAAAGTAAAAAAGGGATGGATTTTTTTCTTATCATAGCAGCCATATTTAAATCACATTCATCATTTAAAAGTAACTTTATAGTGGCAAGCTTGTTAGCACTTAAATTTGGATGTCCAAAACTTTTATTTTTTACATGAGCTTTAATGTAATTTTCTTTTATTTTTTCTAATAATCTTTGATAACGCTCTCTATTATAATAAGTAGAAGTTTCATCATTTAAACCATTTATAATTTTATTCACATCTCTATCAGATATGTTTAATTGCTGTGCAATTTGATACTTATAATAGCCTTTTAAAATCATTGCATCTATTTGGTCGATATAGTTTGCATACTCCTCTTTTGGTAAAGATTTTCTTGACATATTCCTCACCTAACTTTCTTCTTTTAATATTTCTAAGAAGGCTTCTTTTGGTACTTCAACACTACCAAGCATTTTCATTTTCTTTTTTCCTTCTTTTTGCTTTTCTAACAGTTTTCTCTTACGAGAAATATCTCCTCCATAACATTTAGCAAGAACATTTTTTTTCATCGCACTGATGTTTTCACGAGCAATAACTTTCGAACCAACACTTGCTTGAATAGGAACTTGAAACATTTGGCGGGGAATAATTTTTCTTAACTTTTCAACGATTTGTTTTCCTCTTTGGTAAGCAAAATCTTTATGGACAATAATCGATAAAGCATCAATGACATCCCCATTTAGTAAGATATTCATTTTGACTAGTTTGCTTTCTTTATATCCACATAACTCATAATCGAAAGAGGCATAGCCTTTGGTCATACTTTTTAACTTATCAAAGAAATCATAGACAATCTCCGATAACGGAATCTCATAGTGAATATTCACTCTTGCATCATCAATGTATTCTAATGATTTATAAATTCCTCTTTTATTTTGACAAAGTTCCATAATCGGTCCAATATAATCACTTGGAACAATAATATTCGTAAAAATATAAGGTTCTTCAATTTTAGAAATATACGTACTATCGGGCATTTTATTTGGAGAATCGATTTCTAAAACTACCCCATTCGTTTTATACACTTTATAAATAACACTAGGACTTGTCGCAATAATATCTAAATTAAATTCTCGTTCCAAACGGGTCATAATGATATCCATATGTAGTAAACCTAAGAATCCCATACGGAAACCAAATCCTAAAGCATCACTGTTTTCAGGCTCAAAGGTTAACGCTGCATCGTTTAGTTTTAGTTTTTCTATCGCTTCTTTTAAACTTTCATATTTATTGGGTTCCACCGGAAATATTCCAGAATACACCATAGGTTTCATTTTTTTATAGCCTTCTAAAGGTTCCGTACTACTACTATCTTCTAGGGTAATGGTATCTCCAACTTCCACACTTGTAATATCTTTTATACTAGCAGCAATATACCCAACTTCTCCACTTTCAAGACACTCTAACTTTTTTTCTTTTGGAGTATGAACACCGAGTTCTGTAATTTCAAATACACGACCACTGGCCATCATCTTAATGGTATCTTTTAAGTGAATTGCACCATCGACAACCTTAATTAAAGCAACTACTCCCTTATAAGGATCAAAGTAAGAATCAAAGATTAAGGCTCTTAATGGTTTTTGTACGTTGTTTTTAGGAGGCTCAATACGTTCTATCACCGCATTTAGTAATTCTTCTACACCAACGCCGGTTTTTCCACTACAAAGTAAAATCTCTTCTTCTTGGAATCCTAATACTTTTTTTAACTCTTCTTTTACTTTTGCGACATTCGCATTCGGTAAATCAATTTTGTTAATCACCGGAATAATGGTTAAATCGTTTTGCATAGCAAGATAGAGATTAGCAAGCGTTTGGGCTTCTATTCCTTGAGCAGCATCCACAACCAAAATAGCTCCTTCACAAGCAGCAAGACTTCTAGAAACTTCATAAGAAAAATCGACATGCCCTGGCGTATCAATAAGATTTAAAATATACTCTTCTCCTTGGTATTTGTAATTTAAACGTACGGCATTTAGTTTTATAGTAATACCACGTTCTCTTTCTAAATCCATACTATCTAAAACTTGTTCTACCATTTCTCTTTTATCAACTGCATGGGTTATTTCAAGCATACGATCTGCAAGTGTACTTTTTCCATGGTCAATATGAGCAATGATTGAAAAATTACGTATATGTTCTTGTTTCATAATTATCACTGCTCTTATTATACTGATTTTTTTTGAAAAAGGAAAGCGAATAGTTGATTTTCTATAAAAATTCGTGTAGGTTTGTCAAACAAAAGTGACAGAGTCACGACAAACCAACGATAGATTATTTTAATTTGTTAAAATAATCAC
>CANROY010000056.1 GCA_947632355.1 uncultured Bacilli bacterium | reverse complement strand
AAAAAAAATATTAATCAATTTAAAAATTTAGTAGTCCTCTCAAGTAGTGGCAAATCAAATGGATTATTAGAAATATTAAGGAGTTTTTCTGGCAGTAGTTATTTAATTACTAGTGAATATGTAATGCAAGAAGATGATTACGCATATACAGCAGGTTACTCTAAAAGTTCAGTAGCACCACTATTTGATATTCTTTATTGGAGTAATGGTAAATATAAAGAACGAGAAAAAAGCTTTATCTCCATTATCCCTACTCTTGCTCCTATGCTAATGTTTTTAGAATTAAGTATATTAAAAGATGCTAAAAAAGGAGAACTTTCTTCAGATGATTTAATGAAGATAAATGATAAATTAAAAAAATTACTAGAAAAAAGTAAAGAAAGAGTTCATAATCTTGATTTTAATTTTAAAGACACAAATCTAATTCAAATAATGTCAGGGTATGATACAACTTGTTCTTCTTCTATTTTAGAATCAAATATGGTAGAAACAGGAACTTCTAGTGTTGTTGTTCACGATAAAGGTTCTTTCTGTCACGGAAGAAGTAATTTACTATTTCAAAATGAAACAAGTCCTATTCTTTATTTAGCCCATCAAATGAAAGGATTAGATAAGGAAATATTACCAATTTTAACACAAGAATATCCTAATATTTTCTTGTTTCATACAATAGATGAAGATGCAAATATCTTTTGGAAAGAATACTATCTATCCTTACAAATGTATTTTTTATCTAAAAAAATAGCAGAAGATAAAGGAATTGATTTAACAATGCCTGAATATAATCCACAAGTAGTAAAAAAATTATATAAATATAAAGGAGAAATGTAGTATGGAAAATTTAACGTATATAACAGGAAATTATGGTAAATATGTTTCTGTAAAAGAAAAGTTTGAAAACGCAGGAATTACAATTGATTATTTTAAATGTGATTTAGAAGAACCAAATGTTAATGATATAGAATTTATATCAAAAGAAAAAGCAAGACAAGCCTTTGAAATATTAGGTACACCTGTATTTGTTGCTGATTCTGGTTTTTATATAGAAGGTTATCCTGGAAATCCCGGATATCCTGGAGCTTTCGTAAAACGAAGTGGTATCTCTTCTAATGTTACAGAACTATTAGAAACAATGAAAGAAGTTCAAAATAGAAATTGTTATTTTTTAGATTGTTTAACGTTCTTTGATGGAGAGGAATATTATCAATTCTTTGGAGTGAGCAAAGGTACACTTTCCTATAATATAAGAGGAGACCAAAAGAAAAGAGCTAAATCTAATTTATGGTTCGTGTTTATTCCATTGAATTGCAATAAAACTTTAGCAGAAATGACGGATGAGGAAAGAAATAATCGACCAGATAATAGAACAAGTGCTACCGATGAATTTATCAATTGGTATAAATGCAATTATCAGAATAATAAAAAGTTAGTTAAAAATACTCCATTTATTTGACAAATATTTTTTTAGTAGATAATAGTATTTGAGGAGGGAAGCAAGATGCCAAAAAATAATATGAATGATCAAAATGATATAACTAAAAATATGCTAGAAGCAGATAAGTACTTATTAGAAGAAATACTTCAACATCCTGAATATCTTCAAAATTTATCAATAGCTGCAATAGATAAAGATTTAGAAAAATTAGAAAATGGAATTATTGAAACACATATTCAGTTAGATAGTACAAATAATGATTATATTTTATGCAAAGAATTACTAAATTTATTAGAAAATAATAATTGTTTAGAATTTAAAAATAAATTTGAACAATTGTATAATCATTTAAAATTCAATCAAGAGTTAACTGTACATCATAAAGGTTTAAATTATTTTTATGATTTTTTAAAATTTCTATTAGATAAAGAAGACTATTCACAAATTAAAATTGAATTAAGTAATGCTATAAAAATAATGGCTGAAAAAGCAAATGATAAAGAAGAAATAAAACCAAAAAGATAAAATAAATTGTAAAAATTTTAATTAGCAATAAAAAAATATCTTCTAGCACGAAGATACTTTTTTTATTTTGTTGGATTACTGGTAATATGATTAAACAATAAGCCGATATTGATTAATCCACAAATACCAACTAAACTATAAACAATTCTAGTTATAACTTCATTTTCCATAAATAAGGCTTCTACTAGGTTAAAATCGAAAAATCCAATTAAACCCCAGTTTAATGCACCTACTATGGTAAAGACTAGACATATTTTATGAATAGTTTCCATTTTATCACTCACCTTTATTCTTATTATGAACACATTTTTTAGGATTATTCACGAATATTTTAAAATAAGTAAAATATAGTTAAGTAGAAAAGGAAAGTGGTTAAGTGAAAAAAATAGGTATATTAGCGTTATTATTGTTATTTTTAACATTTGGTTGTGGAAAAGTAGATGTAGAGAAAGTAAAAAGTGATTTTGAAGAAAGTGTTACCAAATCAAAATCTTATGTTCTAAATGGAACAATGGAAATTATGAATAATGAAGATACATTTGTCTATACCGTAGAAGCAAGTTTCTTAAAAGACGATTACTACAAAGTACGTTTAGTGAATCAAACCAACAATCATGAACAAATCATACTAAAAAACACAGATGGCGTGTATGTTGTAACTCCAAGTTTGAATAAGAGTTTTAAATTCCAAAGCGAATGGCCAAGTAATTCAAGTCAATCTTATTTGTTAGCACCATTAGTAAATGATGTAAAAAGTGATAGTGAAACAACTCTAGAAGAACAAGATAATCATTATGTACTAAAAGCAAAGGTTAATTATCCAAATAATACCGAACTTGTTTATGAACGTATTTATTTTGATAAAAGTATGAATTTAGAAAAAATAGAAGTTTGTAACAGTGATGATGTCGTAAAAATTAAAGTAGATGTTCAATCTCTTGATTTAAAAGCAGGACTTGATAAAGATGATTTCGTTTTAGATGACTTAATGAGTAAAGATTGTTGTAGTACGGATTCTTGTGAAGAGAGTACAACTTGTGAGAATAATACAACAACGAACAGTGAAAATAATACAACGAATAGTGGTAAATACGAAACAAATGGTGAAGGAGAAACGACAACCAATAAGGATAAGAAAACAAGTGCTTTAGAAGATGCAATTTATCCTTTATACATACCAAGTGAAACATATTTAACAAGTAAGGAAGTTGTGGATACCGATACAGGAGATCGTGTCATCCTAACCTATAGCGGAAGTAAAAACTTTGTTCTTGTGGAAGAAGTAGCATCCGTTAGTGATGAATTTGAAGTCATTCCTGTTTATGGAGATCCATTACTCTTAAATGATTCCGTTGCTGCTTTACAAGCCAATTCTGTTCATTGGACGAGTAACAATATGGAATACTATTTAACAGGAAATGATTTATCGAATGAAGAAATGTTATCTATCGCAACTTCATTAACCAATGTTGATTTAGTAACAAGTAGTCAAGTAGAGAAATAGTGGGATACTGTTTCTCTTTTTTTAGAAAAACGACTACTCTTTTCTTGCAAATTGATTTTCCTTATGATATTATTGTAATAGTAAGAATAAAGGGAGTGGCTTTAGTATGCAAACTGGACTATTGAAAAAAATTGACTTACTTTTAGAAATGGCAGAGTCTACTGCAAGTGCTGATACTTTAAAAGCAGAATTAAAAGAAGTAGAAAATGAAATTAGCGAGTTAAAAGAAGAACTTGTTTCTTTACGTGATGCAAGAGAAGATAAGTATTTTAAAATCAGTGAAAAACAAGTTGATGAAAATATTAAAGTAAGTTTAGAAGCAAAAATCAAAAAAATTGAAGGTTCTATTAAAAAATTACAAAAAGAAATTGATGCTGCAAGTGAAGAGGAAGAAACTTCCCATAATGGTATTTTAAAATTAAAAGAAGAATTAAGTTTGAGTAACGAATATATTAGTGAATTAGATAAAAGACTTTCAACGATTCTAGATGCTTCTACAAAAGAGTATTATGAAAATGTTTTAAATAGCGAAAACGATAAAATTAAATCTTTAGAAGAAGAATTAAAAAATACCGAAAAACAAGAGGATAAGAATTTAGAAAAATTAAGTAGTTTAAATGAAACAATGGAACAATTAAGTCAAGAACTTGCAGATGCTAAAACTCGATTAGAAGAAACCAAAGCAAGTTTAGAAAATCAAAATTCTTATGTAGATGAAGAATTAAAAGAACAAGATGATAAGAAAATGCAAGAATTGCAAAAGAATATTTCTAATTTAGAAAGAAGAAGATTAGAAATTATTACCGATCCTGCTATTATTGCCAATGATGCTAAAGAATTTATTATTAATGATGAAAAAAGCAATGCCCTTTTAAAATTACAAGAATTAGTAACCATTGTGAAATCAAAACCTTATATGGATATTCCTAGTAGTAATGAACTTACAGCGATGCTTCAAGAAGAAGAAGAAACAGCAACAACGGCAAGAGATGAATTTGCATCCTTAATTGATACGAAAGACTATTCTAGTGGGGATACGGAAGTTATTGAAGAAAGAATTGCTTATTTAAATAGTGAAATAAAGGATTTAGAAGAAAAAATTAAAGCAGCAAAAGAAGAAATTCAATATATTGATACAAATAAATTTAAAGATTTAGCAGCTCACTTAGACCATACGATTGCAACCTATGAACAATTAGAAAGTGAACTTGGAGAATACAAAGTAATTATAGAAACCGAAACAGAAGATAAAACACCAAAGAGAAGAGCCATTCTAGCTGCTGCTTATGAAAGAAAACAAAAAGAATTAGAAGATGTTGCTGCAATTATTGAATGTTATAAAGAAAATCAAAAAGAATTAGTAAGTAAAACTTATCAACTTGAAAATGAAAGCATTAAAACTTATGAAAGAGAAATTGATGCCTATCGTCAAGAAATAAGAAAAATAGAGTACTTATTAGAAAATGTAAGTAAAGCAAAAGATGTTCTTGCGATAGAAAATGATAAACAAAAATTAAAAGATTTAGACACGGCTGTTAAAAATATTAAACATCGTCAAAAATATAGTCAAACGCCTAGTGAAATTTATGATGAGATTGAAGTTCAATTAGGAACTATGGATGTTGCAAGTTCTCTTTGGACAGAAGAACCTGCTATTGAAGAAAAGAAAGAAGAATTCCCAATTGCAGAAGAAACTGATGTTGAACCTGCTGAAGTTATGAATGAACTTCCTAGTGAAGAAGAAGTAGATGCTGAAGAGGTTTTAGAAACATCACAAACTGTAGAGCCTACTGAAGAAATAGTTGAAGAAAATCCCTTTGTTATAGGAGACTATGCAGAGCCAACTATCGACGAGGTTCCAACTTCACAAGAAGAAACAACAGAAGCTTAACCACTCTAAAAAGTGGTTTTCTTTTTTTCAAAATAAAAAGCAAATAAAGCGTGCATCTATTTGCTTTTTAAATCGTTTTGATTTATAATCAAAATGTAAGTGTTACCAAGATTAGGTAACGCTCACGTAAATGAGAGCGTTATATTACTTTCGTAATATAGCGTTTTTTAGTTAAATTAAACGTAATATAATTACGAATAATAAAACTATAATTACTAGAAGAACTAGTATACATAAATGTAAACTTTCTTTGTTCATAACTACTCACTCCTTCTTGCCCTTTCAACAACCAAAACGATTCCTGTAAGGAAGATAGAAAAATGGATAGTAAACGCCACCCTTTCTCGGTAACGGTGAGTTATTATAGAGTAAAAACTTTTAATTTCAAGTGTTTCGACACAACTAGAAGTAACTTATCAATTTACGACAAAATAGGACAAAAAATTTAATATTAGTTTCAATATTGAATAACGAATAAGAATTTGATAAAATGAAATTAGCATAGAGGAGGAA
>CANROY010000055.1 GCA_947632355.1 uncultured Bacilli bacterium | reverse complement strand
AACACTTCGTCGATACCTACGCGCGTATTGGACTTTCACCAACTAGATATATGCCATGCACGGCACACAATAAAAAAAGAGTTTTTTATACTCTTTCTTTTAAGTTTTTACTTTTATCTTCATACGTTGTATGTAAAATATGTCTATTCTCTTCATTCAAATACTCTTGATACACTTTTGTAATCTCTTGATTTTGATAACTTGATTTTGTTGTTAAACTGGCATCATTTTCATATAAACTTTTACTTCTCGCAGCAATTTGACTTTGTAGTTTTGCAACAGGAAGTATCGGTTGTCCTGCCCCTCCGACACAACCATTTGGACATGTCATCACTTCAACAAATTGATACTCTTTTAAAGAATTATAAATTTTACCTACATTTTCAATGCCATATAAAACGGCAACTTTTATTTTTTGTATTCCTAAATCAATTTCAGTTTCCTTAATAGGAATTGCACCTCTTACACTTTCTAATTGGTAAAAATCTTCCGGAGCCTCTTTTCCATTCAATAAATAATATGCCGTACGAAGGGCTGCTTCCATAACACCACCACTCGTACCAAAAATGACTCCTGCTCCACTTCCTTTACCAAGAAGGGTATCAAATTCTTGTTCTTTTACTTCTTTAAAATCAATATTGTGTTCACGAATTAGCATTGCAAGTTCACTTGTCGTAATCACATAATCGTTATTTTCATCTTTTTGGATTTCAGCCTTTTTCGAAACGCAAGGAGCTAAAGAAACAGTAACAATATCTTTAGGGTTTAAATTTTTCATCTTGGCTAGATAACTTTTGATGATAGCACCTTGCATACCGATAGGACTTTTACAAGTGGATAAATGATTTAAATTTTCTGGATGATACTTTTCCATATACAAAACCCAAGAAGGACAACAAGACGTAAACATTGGGATATTTTCTTTTGTCTTCAAGCGATTTATAAGTTCACTTGCTTCTTCCATAATGGTTAAATCTGCTCCAAAGGTAGTATCAAATACATAATCAAAACCTAACGCTTTTAAAACACCCACTAGCCTTTTTTCTAAAAATTCTCCTGGTGGAAACCCAAATTCATCTCCAATCGCCACACGTACTGCAGGACTGATACTAACAACGGTAATACTTTCTTCATCGGTGATATTGGCATATACCTCTTTATAATCATACTTTGGTACAATCACCCCAACAGGACATGTTAAAATACATTGCCCACAATTGATACAATCATCACTTGCTAAATGATTTTTACTTTTACAAGTTTCAAGGCACGTTCCACAATTGATACAACGATTTTCTATTCTTTGAATAGAGGGATTTTCCTCTTTTATAACAACTCTAGCCATACTAACCTCTTTTATTTTCTGCAACTAGTTCTAAATCTATCGTTAATTGTTTAATTCTTTCAATAATTCTTCTTGCTTTTACTTTATCAACACCACTACTGGAAATAGATAAATGTTCTTCCAATTCTTTTAAAGTTAAATTAGAGGTGAAAAACGTGGTTTTATGATGTTCCATTCTTTCTTGTAAGATAGAACCAAGTATTTCATCTCTTCCCCATTCCGTTACTTTTTCTGCTCCGATATCATCAAGAAGTAAAATATCAACAGTTAGTAACTGATTCATATTATAAGAAAAATCATCAAAGTCTTTTAAATTACGTAATAAATCTGGAAAATAAGAAATTTGAATACTTACATTTTTGGTCATATTTAACTCATTTAAAAGAGCACTCACTAAATAGGTTTTACCACTCCCAAAACTTCCGTGTAAATATAGTCCTTTCATTAGTTTTGTTTTGTCATACTCTTGATAGAACGTATCAAGCCATTTAATAATCGGCATTTGTTTTTTATCTAACTTATAGTCAATATCCTTCATACGAACCTTTTTATTTTGTTCACTTTCTTTTTCCACGACTTGTTTTTGATAGGTACAAGGAGTATAGGTAAAATAAATCGTATTTTCTTTTACCGTTGGTACAATCGCATGTCCCGGATAAGCATTTTTACACATATAAAGTCCTTTACAATTTTTGCAATTGCTTTTTTCTTCTAGTACATTTTCTAACTGACTTGTCTTTTTCATTGCTTCTTTTGCATCGATTGGTAAAGTACGAACTAAGTTTGCAAATTCAGGATTCTTACACGCTTCTTGATAATTTTTTTCTAAATCAAGTTCCTTTACTTCACTTTTTAATTGTTTTAATGTTGCCATATTTTTTCACCTACTTATATTTATTTAAAATACTTTCAAGTTCTTGTTCTTCTTCCTGACTCATACTTTCACTTTCTAATTTTTCATTGAACCAAACCGGTTCACTGGTCTTTTCCACTTTTGGATTTGCTATCTTTTTGTTGTATTTTTTATGTTCTTTAATCGCTGTTGCCATAGCATCTTCTGCCGTTTCAATACCAAGTCGTTTCCATTGCCCTGCTATAGTTTCTACAAAAGCTTGATTTAGTTTATTATCATTTTTCTTTAACACATAATCAATTAATACATTTACCACCGCCGGTTTTAAGTTTAAATCGACAAGTAAAGTTTCTAAGAGTTTTAAATCTCTACTCGTAGGATTACTGCCTTTATATTTGCTTTTTAAAAAATCATAAGGGGTTGTATTTTCAAATATAGCAATGATTTTTCCCCGATTAGAAGTATCTCCGACAGGATTTTTTAAATACTCTGGTTGGGTACGATACACTAAAGTTGGTAACTTACCATTGTTATTGTATTGATAATACTTACGACACATTTTACGTAATTCTTCTTTATCAATAAAACCTTTATCGTTAATGACCAAACGAATCATTTCTACCATTTTTAATGTATCAAAATTATAGACAAAAGCTAAGTTGTTAATCAATTCTTTTAACTTCTTTGTAAGACTTCTTTCATTTAATAAGCCCTTTGGTAAGGAAGAAAAAAGTAAATCAAAATCCACTTGGTCTTGTAAAGTTACACTATTTTCATTTTTACCAATAGCATTAAATTCGATATGACTAGAAGATTTATAGGTCATATCCATCGTAGAAGTGATATCTTGGTAGTCTTTTAATTCAATTTTATATTCTTGGTATTCTTTTTTTAAGAGTTCATATTCCATTTTTCCTAAATTGTTATATAAAACAACATTGAATATTGGATGATTAAAAAATTCCTTAGGACTTAAAGGAGAATAGAGTTCATACACATAACTATTTAACTCTCCTTCTTTTAAATAGGTTTTCATAAGTCCTACACTTTCTAAAGATTTTCTAGCTTCTTTAATCGTATCTAAATCACATTTTAATAAACTCATCAAATGATGATGCGTATAGTCCATACTAACAAGTTCTAATCGATCTAAATCACGCCATAAAGTGAGGTATAAACTAACCGCTGCATAACCAATAATCGGTTCATATAAACTAATTAAATTTTTACGTTCTTTATCCGTTAGCATTGTTTTATTCACAACTACATATTTATCTGCTGGTAAAAGAGTAATCAGTTTCATCGAATTCACCTCAACTTTAATTTTTAAGACTTCCTATAGAGACCACATAGACGCCATCTTCTCTTTTATAAGAGTAATTGCTTCCCGTTAAAACCATTAAGAAAGAGGGTTCCCCACATTTTTTTACATCTACTTTTTCTTTAAATTTCAACAAGTTCTCTGCTGCTTCATCAATATAGCCAGCACCTAATTTTATTTCAATGGCTCCCCAACGACCATTTTCCGTTTTTAAAATACAATCAATTTCAAAATCATTTTTATCATGATAATAAGATAAAGATGCATCTAAGCTATCCGCATAAATATTTAAATCTCTTATACACATATTTTCAAAAAGAAATCCTAAAAAATTTAAATCATTGATTAAATCTTCTCTTTTTAATCCTAAAGAAGCAACAACTAAAGAAGGATCCACTAATTCTAATTTAGGAGAGACTCTTAAAGTTGTTTTTGACCTTAGATTTAAATTAGTAGCAGGAATATATTCTAAAATATAAAGTTTTTCTAAAGCATTCAAATAATCATCTAACGTTGGTCTAGAAAGTTCATTGATAAATTCATTTTTCACATCTTCTATAATGGTCGTTTTACTTGTATTCGTTGAAATATTTCGAGAAATACTTTTTAAAACGGCTTCCATTTTTTTGGAATTTCTTTCAACACCATCTACAGTTTTTATATCTTCATTTAATAAACTTTTTATATAATCTTTTGCTACTTTATATTGGTTATCACTTGAAATATTTAAAGACTCTGGCCATCCTCCACGCATCATTACATTAACAAGATCATCAAATTCTAAATTGGATACAGCTTCTATATCTTTTCCATTTAGAATATCTTCTAAAGAAACAAGACCATTGGAATCTTTTGATTCATATAAAGACATAGGTCGCATTAAAACTCTTGAAATTCTACCTGTCCCTGTGTGCATTACAACATGATCAAGGGGTTTCGTTGAACCTGTTAAAATATATTGTCCTTTTAAACCTGTATGATCGACATCCATACGAATAGAATCCCAAACAACTGGATACATTTGCCATTCATCAAATAATCTTGGTTTTTCGCCTTCTAAAAATAAAGAAGGTTTCATTTTACTCGTATTATCATATTGTATTTTTCGATCGGGGTCTTGAAATTCAATAAAACTTTTGGCAAATTGTCTTGCTGTTGTCGATTTACCACACCATTTACATCCTTCGATTAAAACGGCTCCCATATATTCTAATTTATTTTTTAAAACAGTATCAATGACTCTAGGTATATATTCTTTCATACGTATTCCTCCAAAACAAGTATACAACATTTTCTTTTATATGGAAATACTTATTTTACATTTTTTCTAATTTTCATTTTACATTTTGGCTAATTTTTATTTTACATTTTGTCTAAAAGAAAAAGAGCATTATTGCTCTTAACAGGCTTCATCACAATCAACTTCATAAACGGTTCTTACAAGTTCCATAAAGATATTTGCTAATTCTTCTTGTTGTTCCGTTGATAAATCATCATAACCACTTTCTTGACTTTCAACCGTACCTACATGAATAGATGTAATTTGACCATTTTTAATTCCTACAACGGTTGGAGCCATTAACCTTTTTTCTTTGGTATCAATTTTTTTACCTTCCTCATTGGTTAGGTAGTATGGCTCTAAAACACGATCCATTAACTTGATAATTTTGTAATAACCCGGTGTTCCTTCTTCAGCAACTTCTACTTTATTTTTTTCTCCTAAAGATAAAGTATCACGTATATTACTGATATTTAAATAATAAAGTTTATCAATACTCATGTTATCTAATGTTTGTAGTAAAACTGGAAGCATACTTCTACACCAAGGGCAATCAGGAAAACCAAAGTAAAGTATTCCTGTACCACTTTCTAATAAACTAACGGCTTCTTCTTCCGAAATAATATCAACTGGATTATTTGCATTAATCGTAATTTCTTTTATAGTTCTTCCATCTTTTGCACGTACAACATTATTTAAAGTTTCATATTCATTTTTAAAAATTAAACCTTCCGCATTTCCACCATTTCTTGATTGTTCTTCTTGTTTATCTCGAAAAACAACAATTCCTATTACTATCATACTGATTAATAATAAAAGTATAATTCCTAGAAATATTTTTCTATCTCTATCCATTAAAACCACCACAATAAAATTTTAACGTAGATTTTCCATGTTTGCAATAGTTATTTTGCTTTTATAGCGATTTTTATTGTAGGTTTGTCAAACAAAAGTGACAGAGTCACGACAAACCAACGATAGATTATTTTAATTTATTAAAATAATCACGAAGCAATTCATTAGGAGATTTCCAATTCAACGGTTGCATAGGGAAATTATTATATTGTCTTAA
>CANROY010000054.1 GCA_947632355.1 uncultured Bacilli bacterium | reverse complement strand
CATTTTTTAGGTTTTTACCTTTTTATTTGAATTATAAGGCTTTCTTTTTCATATCTCCCCACTTTGGAAACACTATCTTTTTTGGCCTACAATTTGACAAAGGGATAGGAATATGATATAATAGGTATCGTTCCGCAAAAAAAAGAGGTAGAGAAAAATGAAAAAATTACCGTCGGTTAAGGCCTTAATGGCCATAACCACGATTCTTCTTGTTAACATCTGTAGTGTAAAAACGTTAGATGGAACAAAAAGTGTGAATGATAGCCTAGCTGTTGTTCAAAACAAATCTATATTTGTGAATAAGATTAGTAATACAAAATTACTAAGTAGTAAAAACGAAGCTGAAATATTAGCTATAAATGAATACACTAACAAAGAAAAAGATGAGGACATTGTAGAAGTAGTGGAACCTATTGTCTATGATGGAATGACTTTGAATGCGTTAGGGGAAAAATTAGACAAAAACTTAAAATCAACCTTAAAAGGGTATGGTATGGTATTCGCCGAGTTATCAATCAAATATGGTGTAGACCCTTATTTAGCAGAAGCCATTGTTTTACATGAAACAGGTTGTGCACAAGGAACTTGTAGTTCTTTAGTAAAACAATGTAATAATGTTGGAGGTATGAAAGGAAGCAAACATTGCGGAAGTTCATCTTATGCCAAATTTAAAACTTTAAATTCTGGTATTGAAGCTTTCTTTAAAAACTTATCCAATAATTATTATAAGAAAGGATTAAAAACACCTGAATCAATAGGAAAAAAATATGCGGAAAGTACGACTTGGGCATCAAGGGTACGATATTATATGAATGTGATTAAGAAAAGTTAACGTCTAATTTGTGAAAGAAATGTCTAGGCATTTCTTTTTTGTTGCATTTATTTGACAAAAAAGTTATAATATTTAGTATGATAAAGGGGATTGATAATATGAATCAAGATCAAAATCAAGAACAAAGCGAATTAAATGCAACGACTATTGGAGCAAATCAAAATCCCGTTTCAACTGAGTCGGAAGTGCAAGAACCGGTAGAAAGTGCTTCTCCTATTGAAAATGTAGAGGTGGCAAAACCAAGTTTGGATTCTATTTTAAATGGAGAACCTACTGTTTTAGAAAGTACAACACCTGAAGTTATAGAAAGTTTAGAAGTAGAACCTACACCCGAACCGGTTAAGGAAGAAACACCAAGTGTATCTGCTCCTGTAGTAGAGGAAGTAAGTGCACCTGTTCCACCAACAGAACCGTCAGTAGAACAAGTTTCACAACCTACACCTGTTTCTACAGAAACGCCTGCTGCACCAATCGTGGAAAGTATACCTGTTACTCCAACACCGGTTGAAACGCAAAATAGTACACCAATAGAGCCAACAGCTACACCGGAAACAAGTGTGTCAGTTGAGACTTTAGAACAAGAGGCACCAACAGTTGAAACGATTGATGGGGCATTTGCAACAACAGAAACTCTAGGAGAAACCGAACCACAAATTGCTGAAGTACCTGAAAATACTCTAACACCGGAACCTACGCCAATTGATGATTTTAATGCTGTTCCTGTTCCACCTGTTTTGGAAAGTGATGGAAAAGGCAAAAAGCAAAAAGGAAATAGTAAAAAAACATTGATAGTTGTATTATTAATTCTTTTAGTAGCTTTAGTTGGCTTTGGGGTATATACCATTTTAACAATGTCTAAAACAAGTGCTACAAAATCGATTCAAACAAAAGAAGTAAAAGTGGAACTTGGTAGTGCCTTAAATACAGATATAAGTACGTATGCAACCTTAAGTGGGTATACAAAAGAGAATTGTAATTTAAATTTAAGCAATGTTGATACTACGAAAGTAAGTACTTATAAATATACGGTAACTTGTGGAAAAGCAAGTGAAGAAGGACTAGTCATCGTTGATGATACAACAAAACCAGAAGTTGTCACAACCGATTTAATCCTTTTACCAAATGCAGAGGTAAAACCAGAAGATTTTGTTGAGCAATGTGTTGATGCATCAGCTTGTTCTTATGCATTTGAAAGTGAAATTAATACCAAAACAATAGGGGAACAAACGATAACCATTATCGTAAGTGATGCTTATAACAATAAGAATAATGTAATAGCAAAACTTACTATATCTAATACTGCACCATCTAGATACTTAACTTGTACAAAAGAACAAGAAAGTTTAAGTGATATCAATGCCGTTTTAAAAGATAGTTATAAAATTGGTATTGATAGTAGTGATAACTTCTATAATGCTGAACGTATAAGTGAATTTACCTTTAATAGTGCAAGTGATTATGAAAATGTCGAAAATAGTTACGATGAAAGTGTTGGAATTCATGCTATTTTAGGTACAGCAACCTTTAATACAAGCTCTAATAAAATTATTTTAAAAGCTAGTAAAACAATGGAAGATTTAAATAAAGAATTAAATGGAAATTTACCAAAAAATTCAAATATTTTAAGAGCCTTCCTATCTGGACTTGGTTATATATGTAATTAAAGAAAGTGAAATCTTTCTTTTTTTATGCCTTTTTATTATTTTCAATTTTTTAGTTTTCATATACTATAACGAGGTGTTTTATGAAAAAACTAAAAGTCTATGTTTATGCCATATGTAAAAATGAAAGTAAGTTTGTAAATAGATATATTGAAAGTATGAGTGAAGCGGATAAAATTTATGTTTTAGATACCGGTTCTACGGATGATACAGTAGAACTTTTAAAACAATATGAGAATGTGGAAGTAAAACAAGAAATCTTAAATCCTTTTCGTTTTGATGAGGCCAGAAATAAATCATTAGAAATGGTACCTGTAGATGCCGATATTTGTGTTTGTACGGATTTTGATGAAGTCTTTAATTCGGGATGGCGAAAAGAATTAGAACGTGTTTGGTTAAAAGAAAATCCAGATCGAGTAGAATATTTATACAATTGGAGTTTTAATGAATATGGAAAACCTGCTACAACCTTTTATATGTCTAAAATTCATAAAAGAAATGCTTATACTTGGCATCATCCTGTTCATGAAGTTTTAAAATGTTTACTTGATAAAGAAAAAAGTGTCATTGTAGAAGGTCTTGTATTAAATCATCATCAAGACTTTACAAAACCAAGAAGTAGTTATTTACCACTGTTAGAATTAAGTGTTTTAGAAGAACCGGAAAATGACCGTAATATGCATTATTTAGGAAGAGAGTATATGTATTATAAAAGATGGAATGATGCGATTGATACTTTAGAACGTCATTTAAATTTAAAATCAAGCACTTGGGATGCGGAACGTGCTGCATCCATGCGTTTTATTGCTCGTTCCTATATTGGTTTAAATAGACCATTAGAAGCCAAAATGTGGTATGAAAAAGCGATAGAGGAAGCTCCGTATTTAAGAGAAGCCTATGTAGAACTAGCAGAAGTGTACTATAAAGAAGAGGATTATGAAAAAAGTTATTCGTATTTAAAAAAAGCAAGTCAGATAAAACAAAAACCAGTGATTTATATCAATGAAGATTTTTGTTGGAATGCTTACTTTTATGATTTATTGAGTGTCGTTTGTTATTATACGAATCATTTAGAGGAAGCTTTAGAAAATGTACAAAAAGCTATAGAACTGGATCCGGATAACGAAAGATTAAAAACGAATTTAGAAATGATGTCAAAAAAATAGCCTTTTATTAGGCTATTAATTTGGCATGTACAACTAAACGTTCTGTATACGTAGTACAAGTGGATAGGGTAAGAATTTTATCTCCGGGTTTTACATTGACATCAAAATCATTGATACTACGTTCTTTTATTAAATTTACAAATTCTGTAAATTGTTCATCATTTTCAAAGTAATTTTGTAAGTAGTCGGTCGTTTTTGGTACTTTGTAAATAGAGAAGATTTGGTATTTATGGCTTTCATAAAGAGTATCAAATGTAATGGTTAAATTGTCATTATTTGTATACCAAGACTTCTTTAAAACGTTGGATAGAGTACCAAACATAACGCCACTATAATACATAGTATGGCCAAAGATGATGGTATTAGCATCTAATTCATAATTATTATTACGATAATCCATAAAAACCCAACCATTTTTATCTTCTTCATTGTATAAATTATGATTTAAATAGAAATCGTTATCTTTGGCTTGGACAACCGGATAATCAATATTGGTATTGTTTACTTTTAACCAACCAACAACATCGGGATTAATCGTTAAAATGGATGCTATGTAATTATTTTTGATTTCGTGATCATTATGAAGATTTTCTACAGTTTGACCTTCACCATCGCGAATGGTTTCTCTTACCGTTTCTTGAATGGCATTTACTTCTTGTAAAGATTTATAATTGGTAAAAGCAACATAACTAATAATTCCTGCTACTAAAATCACTAATATAAGACCAATAATCTTTAATGTATTCATCATGACTTGAATAAATAAATTATTTTTTAAATATTCTTTTGAATACACAAGTTCAATTTTTAAATGATTTTTATGAATTTGCTTATTTAATTTCTTTAAATATTCAATGGTTTTCGTATCCCGTATATTGGCATAGATTAGAATTTTAACATTGCGAATACGATTTTCGATTAATAAATCAAGAATCGTTTCTAAATCTTGCTTATTATAAATATCTAAGTGAATCGTTGTTAAATACTTATTAATATTACAAAATGCTAAAAAATCATCTTTATCCTCTTCATCCAGTAAAGTATCGACATGAACATTCATTTTATAAAATATTTTAGAAAAACTTGTTAAATTATTACTTTGCATAAAATGACTAGGGTAGAAAACTTCCGTACGCGATTCGGAATGAATTCCTTTTTTATCGAGCATTTCAATCATATAGGAAGGCATACTTTCGGCTTCAATATAGTTAATATTTTTATTTTCCATTAATTTTTCGTATAATTCATACGATAAAGCAGCATTTTCTCGTATACAAATGGCTGTAATATAAGGGTTTTTGCGTAGTAAACCAATCAAAAAGATGGCTAAATCATTACTTTCGAAGGTTGCACGATAAACATTTTTTTCTTCACAGATTTCTTTAATAAAAACAGAAACAAGCCTTTCATTTTCTAAAATATAATTTGGAGTAAAAACAAGTTCACTATCATTAATTATATTGGTATCAAATAAGTTTTGTTGGCTTATAGGGGTATCTTTATAAGCAAATATAATAGAGTCATTATAAACACTAATTTGTATTTTTTGCATATAAAATCACCACCTTTTTAATCCTTATGACACTATAATAACACATATTTACACTTTTTTTATAAAAAATTGTAGCATTTAGGTATTTTTATGGTATAATTAAGACATAATAAAAATGTTAAGAAGAAAGAGGTATGTTAAATGAAAAGAGTTTTAGGCTTAATCGTTTTAGCAATGATGGTAGTTTTACCAATGAAAGTTAATGCAGCTTTAGATTTTTCAGGATTTAAATGTGATGATAAGGTAACAGAAAGTGATGGAACTGTTACAAAGACTTGTTATATTGTTGGAAAGGCAACAGGAAATAGTGCCATTACAGATTTTACTGCAACATTAACACTACAAAATATGTCATTAATTTCTACAACACCATCTAGTCCATGGAAAGATAATGGTTCTAGTGGAACAAACTTAAAATTTAAAAGTGATACATCTGTATCAAGTGCAACATTTACAATTGCAACTTTAAAATTTAAAGTAGATAATACTGCAGAAAAATGTGCTGTTCAATTAATTCCTTGTTATACAGATGGTACTTACTCATGTGGTAATGTAGTACAAGTTACAGAACAACAAATTTGTAAAGTTGTTAATGGAAAATATTATGGAAAAGATGGTAGTGAAGTTACTGCTGATGTTTACACAGAACAATGTGTAACAAATCCACAAACAGGTAACTTTGTACCATATGTTGTAATCATTGCTGGAATTGCCTTAGCTGTAGGTGTATTCACAATTTCAAGAAAAAATACTAAATTATATAGAATATAATAATAGAAATTAAACTTCCTTTATGGGAGTTTTTTTATGCTTGAAAAACACATAATACGTGTGCTAAAATAAATTTAAGATAAGGAGAGAAGAAAAATGAAGAAATTAAGAAATACTCTCCCAACCATTGAAAAT
>CANROY010000053.1 GCA_947632355.1 uncultured Bacilli bacterium | reverse complement strand
AGTTTTCTCGGCATAAATATTTTAATGACTTACTTCCCATTTTTAATATAACGGGAACTTTCAATTTTATTTTTAGATCTTTTTTTAACAATTGACTTCAATTTTAGAATATGATATCCTTATTAATAGAATAAAAGGTGGTGATGATATGGAATTCTTAAATGAACTTTATAGTAATGAATATTTTGGTATAGGTTTATTTATAGTAATTACCATACTTGCTTTTTCCTTTTTAGTTATCTTATTTTTTGGTAAAAAGGATGAAAAAGCAAGATTAGAAAAAGAAACGAATAAAGAAAATGAAGTAAAAATAGAAGAAATTAAACCAAAAGAAACAACTACACCTGAAGCAATGGAAACCATTGTATTAAATGAGGAAACACCGGCAATAGAAGAGGAAAAAGTATTAGAAGAGTCAGAAGATACGATGGAATTTACGCCTTTAAATTCTAGTGAACTAGAGGAACCTCAAAATGAAGAATTAGAAGTCTTTGAAGAAAAGAAGTTGGAAGATTTAGATCCATTTATCACAAGTAATTTAGTTTTAAATACGGATTATATTAATGTAGAAGACCAAATAGAAGAACCTACTTATATAGAAAGTGAAGTTTCAACTGTAGAGGAAGAACCCTCTATTGATGAAGTTTTAAGTAAGTATGATGCAATTGAAGAACAAACTTTGCAAGAAGAAAATACACCAGTTATTCTTGAAGAACAAGAAAGTGGTATTTTTGGAGAACAAGAAAAAGAAGAAAAACCTACTGCTCCGTTTAGTTCTGTTTATTTAGATAAAGAGGAAACAAAAGTAGAAGAACCTGAAAATAAAGTTGATTTGGATAAAACAAGAAACTTATTTGAGTTACCTAAAAGAGTTGATTTACCAAAACGTAGCGATAATGCTATCAATGATAATATTATTTCATCTATGAATGAACATAAGGAATAAATTATTTAAGAATTCTTATTGAAAAATAGGAATTTTTTTATTTTGGATTTTGTTAATAGAAAAAAAGTAAAATTTTTTGAAAAAATACCAATTTTAACGAAATTGGCTCAAAAAAGGTAAATTATTGCGACAATTTACCTTTTTCTACGTAGAAATTGGCCAAAAATTGCTAGAAATCGCAAAATTGGTGATTTGCAAAGTCTTTTTTTCTTTGTTATAGTGACCGTGCGAGCCGCAAAAGTAATGGGTTTGCCACCTAAAATCTTAAAAAGAATTTGGGTGGTCCAAGTGGACAAGAAAGACTATTTGATAGTTATCTTGTTATGGATAATTATCCGCCTAATCGAAAAGATTAGATAAACCATAAACAAACTTTAAGGGGTCCTTGGTTGGTATTTGGAAGGATAAGAAAAACACCATTTCCGTAAGGAATGGTGCTCATGCAATTTGGCAAGCACTATATTTAGTAACTCGCTCTACATTGATTATAAGCGATTGTTATTAGAAATGCAAATTTTTAGTAAAAAGTGCTAGTGGTTTATTGTCATTTCGATAACAGTATGTTAATGTTAGAGTAGTAGTAAACTAGTGGGGGTGATTGTTGAAGTAGAAATTTATTTTCAAGAAAAAAGAAAGGTTAGAGGTGGTTTAGTATGGTTGAAAATAAAGTAAAAACAGTAAAAAATAACGAAAAAGTAGTAAATAATTTAGAGGAGATTATTGTAGAGAATAGGTCAAAAATGGCTTATCAAATTAATAATACTTTAGTGATGACTTATTTTCATATTGATAAAATTATCGTAGAAAATGAACAAAATGGGAATATTTGTGCTGAATATGGAAAAGAAGTTTTATTAAAACTTTCTAAAAAATTAACAACAAAATATGGGACTAGCTTTAGTCGTTCTGGTCTTCAAAATATGCGTCTATTTTATAACAAGTATAAGAAATGCCAACCACTGTTTGGCAAATTGAGTTGGAGTCATTATTGCTATTTAATTTATATTGAGGATATTATGTATCTAAAAAAGAGGAACTTATACAAGAAGTCGAAAAAGTGTTAGAAGAAGAAAAGAAAACCACTTGCGAAAACTAAAAATCATTACTATAATGGTAGTATTGAAGTTAAGAATAGGAGGAGATTTTTATAAAAAAAGTAATACTCATACTTCTTTGCAGTCTTCTTTTTATTCCTGTAACCTATGCTGATCGTACAGATTATGCGTATTTAAATGAAGATATCAAAATTCCTTCTGTTAGTGCTAAAAATATTTTACTTTATAATTTAAATGATAACAAAATTGTCTATGAAAAACAAAGTGACGAACAAATTGCGATTGCAAGTTTAACAAAAATTATGACTTCCATTGTGGCTTTAGAAAAAATAAGCAATCTAAATGAAATGGTGCAAGTACCTGCCAATGCACTTTATAATGTCGATGGTTATACCGAAGCAGGATTTAAAGTTGGAGATGCCGTAACCTATCAAGATTTACTTTATGGGACACTTTTACCAAGTGGTGCAGATGCAGCCCAATCTCTTGCTCTTCTAACCTATGGTGATTTTGATTCCTTTGTAAATGCGATGAATGAAAAAGCCCATACTTTAGACATGGCAAATACCCATTATAGTAATCCCGTAGGAAGAGATAGTGAAGAAAACTATTCGACTTTACAAGATTTGTTAAAATTACTTTTATATGCTTTAGACAATGAAGATTTTTATAAAGCCTATACAACAAGAACATATACAACCATTAATAATTTAGAATTAACAAGTACTTTAGTTGTACCAAGCCAAATGTATCACTTAAACATCGAAGAGATTAAAGGCTCTAAATCAGGATTTACGAGTAAAGCCGGTCTTTGTTTATCTTCGATTGCGGAAAACGATGGTGTAAAGTATTTGCTCTTGACAGCAGGTTCAAAATATCAAAATGGTTTTCCAAATCATATTGTAGATACGTTAACCCTTTACCATTATTTCTTTGAAAATTTTACCAATACACCGATTTTAGAAGAAAATCAAGTTTTAAAAACTATTCCTATAAAAGATGCAACACAATCTATGTATGAGATAAAAAGTCCAATAAACGTTTCTATGTATTTAAATAAAAATGAAGTAGAAAATTTGGTTTATGAATACCAAGGAATACAAGAGTTGAATTCTAAAATAAAACAAAACACAAAATTAGGAACCATCAAAGTGAAATATAAAGAGGAAGAACTCTATGCAATAGATGTTTATATGGATTCAAAAATTCAGTATAAATATACGAAAGAAATTTTACTCGTGAGTATCATTCTCTTGCTTCTCATTCTTATGTTTTTCCTAATAAAGAAAATAAGAAAACGAAAAAATTGACAAAATCCCTCGGGGGGGGGGTATAATTAATAAAAGTTACGAAATGAAGGAGGAATACTATGTTAAAAGTAGAACACGTAACAAAATACTATGGAAATGTCCTAGCCGTTGATGACTTATCTTTCGAAGTCAAAAAAGGAGAAATTTTTGGTCTTTTAGGAGTCAATGGTGCAGGGAAGACCACAACATTCCGTATGATTACAGGCTTATTAGATAAAAATAGTGGAACGATTACTTTGGATGGAAAACCAATCGATTATAGCATTACCGATAAAATTGGTTTTCTAACCGAAGAAAGAAGTTTACTCACCAAATTAACCGTGAAAGAACAAGTCATTTACTATGGTATTTTAAAAGGAATGAAAGAAAAAGACATTCTAGAAAAATTACATAGACTATTAAAAAGACTTCATATTGAAGAATATAAGGAACGTAAAATAAAGGAATTATCTAAAGGAAATCAACAAAAGGTACAATTTATAACAGCGATTATTAATGAACCAATGTTGCTTATCTTAGATGAACCTTTTTCCGGATTAGACCCAATAAACGTAGAACTTTTTATGGATGTCATCCGAGAATTAAAAGAAAAGGGAACGAGTATTATTTTTTCATCCCACCGTATGGAACACGTGGAAATGTTTTGTGAAAAATTAGTTGTTCTTGTACAAGGAAAAAGTGTTCTTGCAGGAAACTTAAAACAAATTAAAAAAGACTATCGTAAGAAAAATATTCATATTGAAGCAGAAACAATCGATACAACCAAGTTAAAACAAGTAAAAGGCGTACTTGATGTCATTCAAAATGAAAACGAAATCATTGTAAAAATTGCCAGTGAAGAAAATGTAAACGATGTATTTGAGTTTATCAAAACTTGCAAAGGTGTTACCAAGTTTGTAGTAGAAGATGCCACTTTAAATGAAATTTTCTTAGAGAAAGTAGGGGTTATGTATGAAAACGAAATGTAAATTTTTAATTAAACAAAGTCTTAAGAAAAAAATGAGTACGAAATGGTTTAAAGTGGCCAATCTGCTTGTTCTTATTTTATTAATCGGTATTCTAAATATTGACCGTATCATTAGTTTCTTTGGTGGAGATTTTGAAGAGATAACCAAAATTTATGTCATCGATGAAGCCGAGTCTTATCCACTATTTGAAAATAATTTTAATACATTAAAAGATAATTTAGAAGATTTAGGAAATTATGAACTTGAGCAAACTTCCAAAACGGTAGAAGAATTAAAAGAAGAAATCAAAGATACCGATGATATCATTTTAACCATTCGTTTATCAGATACCGAGTATTTAACTGCCGATGTTGCAAGTTTTAATCCGATTGGCATGGTAACGGAGCAACTTTTACAAACGAGTTTAAATACGATTAAATCTTATTATGTTTTAGAAAAAACAGGAATTTCGGAAAGTGAAATTGCATCTTTAACAAGCAACGTTTCCTTAAATAAAGAAGTTACGAATCCGGATGTCGAAGAAAATGCAGAAGGAAAAGATATCGTTTCTGCTGGTTTAATTCTTATTTTAATCGTTCCATTCTTCTTATTAATTACTATGCTTACTCAAATGATTGGAGCAGAAATTAATGATGAAAAATCAACCCGTAGTATGGAAATTATTATTTCGAATGTGTCACCAAAAATGCACTTTGCTTCTAAAATCATTGCTTCTACTTGTTTTGTTCTAGTACAAGCCTTCATTTTAATCGTCGATGTTGCCATTGCTTTTGGAATTCGTTTGTTATGCACAAAAACATTTGCTATTTCCGAAGATACGAGTACGGCGATAATGGATGCCATAAATATGGTCAAAAATACAGGTATTTTGGATTTACTTTTAAGAGGTTTACCAATTATGCTTATCCTATTCCTATTTAGTTTTGTTCTATACGCCATTGTTGCTGGAGTACTTGCAAGTATGACAACGAATATTGAAGATTATCAACAATTACAAACACCATTAATGATTTTACTACTTGTTGGTTACTATATTGCTATAATGGCAAGTACATTTGATGGAGCCATTTTCATTAAAGTATTATCCTATATTCCAATGCTATCATTCCTAATTGCTCCAGTCATTTTCTTACTTGGCCAAACAACTTTACTAGAACTAGGACTTTCTACTTTGATTTGCGTTATATTTACCTTTATTATTTTCCATTATGGTTTACGTATTTATAAAGTAGGTATCTTAAATTATTCCAGTCAAGATTTATGGAAAAAGATTTTTAAATCCGTGAAAGAAAAATAAAAAAAAGTCTTCAATTACGAAGGCTTTTTTGATTATCTTTTTATATTCTTCTATTATCCCATCTATTAAAGTTATCATTTAAAGATAAACGTCTTGCTCTATTTATTTTTCTTTCATTATTTACTTTAATATTTCTTATATCGTTAAGTGCTATTTCAAAATATTTAATGGCTGTTACATCATCTATAGTAGGATGGGCATTTTTAATTCTAGTATATATGGCTTGTGCTAAATCAATATCACAATCAATATTGGTTTCTATACCTGTAAGACGCCTAAGATCATAAAAGGTGTTATTTATAAAATGGTTTTTATATAAATAATCATACATTGCTTGTAATTGTAGGGAATTTAATTTTTCTCTAGGAAAATCTAAAACTTTAGAAGTTAACCCACATTTTATACATCCAAAATATTGTTGATAATTAAAACCACTTCCTGCTACTGTATCAGTTACTAAAATATGTTGACATGACTTATATTCTTCCATTTTTACTTCTTTATATAATTGATTATATTCATCTTCTAAATTATCTTTTTGCTTTTGTAATTCCAAATATTTTTTTATGATTTCTTGTTGTTGCATATCTTGAATTTCTTTTAAAACTTTTTCTCTTTGTTCTAATACACTTTGATATTTTTCATTTAAATTTTGCATAAGTACAAAACCTCCCTTAACTAAGAATAGTATAATACATATTTTTATTTTGTCAATAAAGTTTGGTAATAATTCTTTTCTTACTTGTAGGTTTGTCAAACAAAAGTGACAGAGTCACGACAAACCAACGATAGATTATTTTAATTTGTTAAAATAATCACG
>CANROY010000052.1 GCA_947632355.1 uncultured Bacilli bacterium | reverse complement strand
TCAACGACATTTCCACGTGATATAAATTCTTTAAATTCTTTAATCATAATAACCTCCAACTAAATTATAGCATAATCTATTTTTCTTTGCTATAATTGATATGAATTAAATTGACTTCAAATTAAATTATGCTTATAATAAGTTTACTTTTAAAGGAGGGTTTTGCTTATGAATACAAAATATATAAAAACAACGGATGAAGTATTTATAATCAATGAAGAGGATAAAATAGAAAAATCTGTTCCTAACACAGATAATATAGAAGATGTTTTAAATCAAGAAAACAAAATTGAAGAAATAAAGAACGCAGTAGAAAAATTAAAAGTAGAAATGCCTTATTTACAAAAAAATTTAGTAAATTCGAAAAAAAATGCCTTTTTATCTTTGCCTATAGGACTCTTATTTGGACTTTCCTTTGGTTATACCTTTGGTTTAAGTGGACATGGAGTTATCTTAAGTGAAGCTTATAAAAAAGGAATGCTTTATGGTAGTGTTTTATGTGGATTTGGTTTTGGACTATTCTTTAGTGTAAAAGAAATCATTCATTTTATAAATGCAAAAAGAGAACTTTCTAGTATGGAAATACAAAACTTCTTTTTAGAAAAAGATTTAGAGACGGAAAAAGAGTATTTAAAAGAATTAAATGAACTCGCAAATAAAACGATTCAAGATGCTCAAACGGATATAATAAAAATAGATACAGAATCAATCAAACAAAAATTAATTGCCTATAGAAAAAAATTAAGTTATTATGGAAAACGTGTAAAAGAATTTACGAATAGGCCTCTAACAGAAAATTTTAGAAATGAATTATATCAAAATGGTATTGATGTAGAAACTTTTGAAGATTATCTAGAACAAGTAAAAAGTTTGAAAAAGTAGGTGAAGTGCGTGATTCTAGCCATTGTAGGACCAACAGGTGTTGGAAAAACAAAATTAAGTATAGAACTTGCTAAACAATATAACGGAGAAATTATTAATGCCGATTCGATGCAAATTTATGAAGGTTTAGATGTCGGAACTGCCAAAATTAAACAGGAAGAAATGGAAGGTATTCCCCATCACTTATTAAGCATAAAAAAAGTAGAGGAAGACTATACTGTTTATGATTACCAAAAGGATGCCAGAAAAAAAATCGAAGAAATTAAAGGAAGAGGGAAAGTTCCTATTTTCGTTGGAGGAACGGGTCTTTATTTAAAAGCCGCTCTTTTTGATTATCAATTTAGTGAAGAAAAAGAAAAGTTTAATTATGAAGAGTTAAGCAATGAAGAATTGATTGCCAAAATAAGTGCGTATTCTCCTTCAATTTCTTATGATAGGCATAATCGTAAACGAATGATTCGTATTTTACAAAAACTAGAAAATCAAGAAGAGTTTACGAACAATAAAAATGTTCTTTTGTATCCAGATACTCTTTTTATTGGTTTAACAACAGATCGAGAAACTTTGTATAAAAAAATAAACGAACGTTTTTTAGAAATGGTAGAACCTCTTTTGAAAGAAGTAAAACCGTTTTATGACCATTCCATTAAAACCAAACCCTTGATGACGGGAATTGGATATAAAGAATTCTATCCATATTTTAGTGGAGAAAAGTCTTTAGAAGAAGTAATCGAAGAATGTCAAAAAAATTCTCGGAAATATGCAAAAAGACAATATACGTGGTTTAATAATCAAATGAGTGTTCAATGGTTTACAGTGGATTATGATTGTTTTTCTAAAACAATAGAGGAAGTAAAACACTATATAGATTCGCAAAAAGAAAAGTAATGTGCTCGCATTACTTTTTATAATTCGGGATAAATTCTTGGACTAAACAAATGGTCCTTAATAACAACTTCTCCTTCTTTATCTACTTTTTCTAATTCTTTCGTAGTAATTAAGAAATAATTGTATTCTAAATAATCTTTTCGTTCGTTTTCATTTTTAGAAGTATCGACAGGATCATCCCAAGTTAAATCTAAATGAAGCCACTTGTTCTCTAGAAAAACAGCATTCCAAATATGGCCTTCGGTATCTTCGCTAATGAATTTTGTTGCCACTTTAAAATTTTTAATGCCTAGTTTTTCTAAGAATAAAGCCATGGCATCTGTATAACCACTACACGTTGCATATCCATAAAGTAGTGGTCCTGTTGCTTTATTATTATCGTTTGGATACTTGTCATTGGTATCATATTTTGAGTGTTCAATAATATAGTCATGAACGGCTTTTATTTTGTCTTTATCACTCATATTTGTTTTAATCACTTCTTTTAAAACATCATTTACTTTTTTATTTAAAGTTTGTTTTTCTTCTTCGGTATATAAATAATGAACCTTTATATTAATTTCTCCTGATTCATAAATTTCCGTAGTTGTAGGGGATTTTTCATCATCCGAAAAACTATTAAAGGGATGCACAAAATTACTTATATACGATAAAGTTTCAGGATTATTACTAATTTCAGCAACATCCTTTGTACAATCCTTGTATTCACTTGGACAATAAAAAGTAAAATTTTCATACCCATTATTTAAAATCGTATAATAAATATTTAAAATGTCATTGTAACTTAAAGGTACAAAGTCATCCGTATTTTGTACGTAAATAAAATCATCATCCTTTTTATATACATTCCCCGGTTCTGCTAAAACTCTTGGATTTCTTTCTAAAGAGTTTGCAATAGAATCGGAAATAGCATCCACGTTTAGTAGAACAATGCCAATCAAAAGGATACAAAAAAAAGGAATAATGTTTTTCTTTAAGAATTTCATAGAATCACCAATTTCATTTTACCATTAAAAAATGAAGTTCTCAAGGAATAGATTACTTCATTTCTTTAATTTTATTTGCTAATCTAGATTTTTGTCTAGCCGCTGTATTTAATTTAACAAGACCTTTACTAACAGCGTGGTCAATGTTTTTCTTTACTTCATTATATAAAGAAGTTGCAGTTTCTTTATCTCCTGCTTTAATTGCGATATCCGTATTTTTAATTAAATTTTTAACTCTCGCTTTAAGTTCATGATTATTATCTGTTTTTTTGGCAATGACTTTCACTGCTTTTTTAGAACTTTTAATATTAGGCATATTAATCTCCTTTCTTAAATTCATTAACAATTCTACCAAAAGAATAGCATTTTTGCAAGACTTTTACTAAAATTCTATGTAATGAAACCAAAAATTATTTTCCATACTAAAAATAGGTGAAGCAAAATGAAACAAAAATTGTTTTTAGATGTTGGGTTAGAAAAGATCAATAAGAAAATAAAAGTAGAAGAAAAAAAGACCAATTTTTTTAAAACCAGTCATTATATTGTTACTAAAGAAGATAAAAAAGTATTGAAAAGAGAAGAAGGAGACTACTTTGTCCTTTCTTTTACCTATGAAAACTTATTGTTAAAACAAGCTCTTCTATCTAAAGAAGTTGAACGTATTTTAAAGTTTTTCCTAAAAAAATACCAAAACAATAAAAAAGTATTAGTAGTTGGTTTAGGAAATAAAAATGTTTTAGCGGACTCTCTTGGTGTTTCTGTAACAGATAAAATGATTGCAACGAATCAATATCAAGATTTTTTAACCATTCCCAAAATTGCTTTGTTTAATCCTTCTGTTACGGAAAAAACAGGAATCAGTTCTTATAAATTAATTGAAATGGTCGTGCATAGTTTAAAACCTGATGTAATTATTATGATTGATTCTTTATTAACGAAAGAAAGAACCTATTTAAATCAAGCGATCGAAATTAATGATACAGGAATAATACCTGGAAGTGTTTTAAATTCTTCTAAAGAAATTACCAAAAAAACATTTCAAATACCGGTCTTATCGATTGGAGTTCCTTGTGTATGGGAAACGAATAAAGAGTTTTTCACTACAACCACCATCCAAGAAGTATTAGATGCTTCTTCCAATATTATTGCGAATAGTTTAAATACTTTGTTTCTAAAATAAAAAAATTTGTCTTTAATTTGACAGATTTTTTCTTTTTCCCATTTTATACTTATTCTAAAGGAGAATAGGTACTATGAAAAAAAGATTAAAAGCCAAAAGGCGATTAAAACTAAAGTATAAAATTCTTTTTAGTTTCCTGATTATTGTTTTTACTTTTTTCTATGCTTTTCAAGTCCTATATGACCATTTTTTAGTGAAGTTGGATAATGAAAGCGTTATTCATCATATTGTGAGTTATAATTTGAATACCAAAAAAGCACCCAATCTTTTTTATGATATTCTAAACCTAAATAGTACCAACTTTTTATTAAAATACACACTTGGTATTGATTCGTTAAAAGAAGAGGAAAGCGAAGAAGTAAGTGGTATCGAAGCCGACTATATAGAAGACCCCTATACCCCAACCGTAACAGAACCTATTCTTTATATTTATAATACGCATCAAACGGAAGGGTATCAAAAAAGCAATAATGCTTCCTATAATATTACGCCTAGTGTTTTAATGGCTTCCTATATTTTAAGAGAATCTTTAAATGATTTAGGAATTCCTTCTATGGTGGAAACAAATGATATTGCAGAACTTTTACGAATTCATAGTTGGAAGTATTCCTATTCTTATGCAGCAAGTAAAATTTTATTAGAAGATGCGATGACTAAAAATCCAACTTTAAACTACTTTATTGATTTACATAGAGATTCGATGTCTTACGAAGTTACGACAACTACGATTGAAAATAAAAAGTATGCCAAAATTTTATTTGTGATTGGAAAAGACCATCCGAATTATGAAAAAAATAAGCAAATGGCCGAAACGATTGATGCGTATATTAAAGAAAAATATCCAACCCTTACTCGTGGTATCTCTTTAAAAGGAGGAAGTGGGGTAAATGGTATTTACAACCAAAATCTAAGTCCTAACGCTATTCTAATTGAAGTTGGAGGACAATATAATACAATAACGGAAGTCAATAATACGTTAACGATTCTAGCAGATGCATTATACCAATATGTGAAAGGAGATACTGAATGAAAAAGAAAGACAAAAATCCTTTTCTTCGCCTTTTAAGTTTACTATTTCTTTTATTTATTAGTTTGTATATTGCTTTAGAAAGTGGCTATTATGAAGCCAAAGTTTCTAAAAAAACGGCGATGACAGAAGAAAGCATAAAGCGTTTTGAAGAAGATGTTAAGAATGGAAATCCCATTGACTTAAATACTTATGTGTTTGATGAAAAAAAGGATTATAGCAATCATACCACGGATACGGCCATATTTCTTGGTAGTCGAGTAGAAGATTTTATGTCCAAAGGAATCACAGGTCTTTTTGATATCGTAAAGTCTTTATTTACATAAGTAGGTTTTATACGTTAAAATAAAAATAGAGAGGATACAGGCTATGAACGTTTTCGAAAATTATAATGATTTACTAAATCAGTTTTTAGAAAATAAAGAGGGATATACTTTAGAAGAAGTTATGGAAAATTCAAGTGAAGTACAAAACGTTTGGTATCAATTCATTCTTTTATTAAAAAAGAATGTTCCTTATTTTTCCAAATACAATTCTGTTTTAAATATGAAAATCTGTCAAATGCATACAAAACCATTTTTTATATTGCAACTGGGTGTATCAGAGTATTTAATTATTGACATAGAACAAAATAGAGTTCTTAAAAAAGAAAATGCCATAGAAATTTTTGATAAGGATTTCTTTCGTATGAATTTTAATGAGAAAAGAACCAAATATACTTTTTTTGTTCCCTGTAAAAATCCTCAAGAACTTGTTGATTTTTATTTGCAATATGAAAATATTTTAAGTAAACCATCTCTTTATTGCTATTTCATAGAACAACAAGATGCTTCTGCTTATCTAGAAATCAATTTAGCCAAGAGTATTTGTACATTAGGAATAGAAGATAAAAAAAGATGTTTTTATGAACAATATGTTTTTAATAAAAACTTTTATTTACTAAATTATGTGGATGCTTTAAATAGAATGAATAAAAATAAAATAAAAGAATTGAGTCATCTTGTTAAAACTATTAAAATTCCATATTCAAATTTACCAAAAGAACTTTTAGAAGAAAGTTATACTAAAGAATTAGCAAAAAATTAAATATTGAAACACACGCTATAAGTGTGCTAAAATGAATTTAAGATAGAGGAGGAAATAAAAATGAAAAAGATAGAAAACCTCCCAACCATTGAAAATCGTCCAATGGGGGGGGGTATATTAGAAAGTAGAAAGAACCCCAAAAGGCGATTGGAAATCATAATGAGTATAGTAAGTATAACAATATTATTACTAGTAGTGTCTTTTAGTTATGCTTATATAAAACTCAATAAAGAAGAAAGAGAAGTCAATATATTAGGAACAGATTGTATAAAACTAGAAATGAAAGAAGAAAGTGAAGGAATAACACTACATCATGCCTACCCTGTAACAGATGAAACAGGCCAAGCATCAACACCATATACATTTAAATTAACCAATGAATGTGGAGTAGGAGTAGATTATGAGATACACTTGAGAGTAGAGAATGTTGAAGAAGGTCAAAATCAAATAGAAGCAAGTAATATAGCAACAAGCGTGGATGGAAATAATAAAGTAAAGTTAACCAATAGAGTAACAAATGAAGAAGAACAAGA
>CANROY010000051.1 GCA_947632355.1 uncultured Bacilli bacterium | reverse complement strand
AATCTACTCCTTTTTGTAAAGTTTTTTACGTTATACTACACATTATTTACAAGAAAAAAAGAAGATTATTCTCCTTTTATAATTTCAATAGCTTTATGCATTTTCATATCGTATTTAACAACATCTAAACTACCATAGGCTTTTAATAATTCCTCTTTCGTTATACCATAATTTTCAGCCATTTCATCGGCTTGTTTTTCTGCATCTTTATCACTAATTTCAATATTTTCTACTTCAGCAACTTTTTCTAGTAAATAACGATATTTAACTCGTTTGGTTGCTTCAGGTTCCATTTGTTCATGTAATTTTTCATGTGTCATACCACTAAATTCATAGTATTGTTCAATATTTAAACCTTGCATTTGTAATTGTTGTTCAAATTGATGAATCATACGATGAATTTCGTCATCTAATATTTCTTCATTAATATCAATTTTCATATTGTCACTTGCTTTTGCTAGACAATCTTCAATATATTGATCTTCAATTTCAGCTTCTTTACGTGCTTTAATGCCTTCTTCAACCTTTTTATCAAAATCTTCTTTAGTTTTAACATCTTCGTAGCCTAAATCAAGATAAAAGTCTTCATTTAATTCTGGTAAAATTCTTTCTTTAATTTCATTTACTTTTACTTCAAATTTAACATCTTTATTTTTTAATTCTTCTGTGTAATTTTCAGGAAATTTTAAATTTAATTCTTTTGTTTCTCCAACTTTTAAACCGATCACTCCATCTTCAAAACCTGGAATAAACGTATTAGAACCAATTTCAAGTGGATAATTTTCTCCAGTTCCACCTTCTAATTCTTTACCATCTACGTAGCCTTTAAAGTCAATAACAGCGGTGTCGCCTTTTTCAACTTTGGCACCTTCTTTTTTCACTTTAATTTCCGCATATTTATTTCTTAAAGATTCGATTTCGGCTTCTAATTCTTCTTTGGTAACTTTAGCAGTAGGTTTTTTAATTTTTAAATTTTTATATTCCCCTAAAGTTACTTCTGGAGCAGTAATAAAAGTATATTCTAATACACATTCTTTTTCATTAATACTTTTTACATCTAATTTTGGTTCACAAACAGGTGTAATGTCTTCACTTTCTAATATTTTTTTATAAGTAGCATCAACAGCACTATCTACCGCATCCATATAAAGAGATTCTAAACCAAATTTTTTAATATAAATATCTTTTGGTGCAGCACCTTTTCTAAAACCATCTAATTTTACATCTTTATTTTTTTTCTTAAAAGCATTGTCTAAATACTTTTCCCAATCTTTTCCATCTACTTTTACTTCTTTTACAATTACATTCTTTTTCATATACGTCCTCTTTCTAACAAGTCCTATTATACCTAAGGAAATAGGAAAATGCAAACTATTTTAAAGAAAAAAATTGTACATTTTTGTACAATTCCTTATTTTATATCACTAATGGTTACCATAAAGTTTCCATTTGGAGAATTTACTTCTACTGTTTCACCCTTTTTATGACTAATAATGGCTTTACCAATAGGGCTTTCATTACTGATTTTGTTATCAAATGGGTCAGCTTCTAAAGAACCAACAATTTTGTATTCTTCCATATCGCCATCATCATAGGTAATGGTAACTGTACTTCCCACATTGACAACATCTTTCTTTTTACCATCAGCAATTGTACAATGTTCTAGTTTATATTCTAATTCTTTAATTCTTGCTTCTAATTGTGCTTGTTCATTTCTTGCTGCATCATAATCACTATTTTCAGATAAATCTCCAAGCGCTCTGGCTTCTTTTAGTGCTTTAATGACTTCTGGTCTTTTTTCCGTTTTTAACATATTTAATTCTTGTTCTAACTCTAAATAACCATCCGCCGTTAGCATAATATTTTCAACTTGTTTCATTTTTCATTCCACCTTCTAAAAATACCAATTCAAAGAATACTATAAATAATCTTTTTTGTCAAATACTTTTATACGCATCATATCGTATTTTTGTAATTTGACGTCAACTTTTAACTTTATAATCATTTTTGGATGATTGGAAAGTTCTAAAGAATTTCCTTCTTCATCATAGATTTCCCCTACTTGATAGGTAGTGGCTTCTAAATTGGGTCCGAAGAATTCTACGATATCTCCTTTTTTAAAGTAGTTTCGATGTTCTAGGGTTGCAATATGTGTTTTTTCGTCGTAATCTAGCACCAAACCTAGAAAATCCTGATTGGAAAGTTCTTGTCTTCCTAAAAAGTATTGTTCTTTTTCGGTTGGCAAGCCATTTACAAATTGAGGTGTAGAATCACGGTTGGCACAACGATTTAGTATATCCAAGTAATACTTGATTTCTCCACTACTTAGATTGTTTTCTTCTATTTTATCGATGATTTTTCGATAGACTTGAATGACGGTAGCAATATAGTAGATGCCACGCATTCTTCCTTCCACTTTAAAGGAATTGACACCAATGTTAATTAATTCCTTTATATATTCTATTAAATTTAAGTCTTTCGGTGTCATACTAAATATTTCAGGATTACTACCGGCTTGAAACGTCCATCTACAAATTTGCGCACAACCCCCACGATTGGCATCTCGAAGTGTACAATAATTAGACATGATGCAACGTCCACTAAAACTTGTACACATAGCACCGTGGATAAAACATTCTAACTCTAAATTCGTTTTTTCTTTAATATCTTTGATATCTTCTAAACTTGCTTCACGAGCAAGTACCAAACGAGTGGCTCCTAGACTTTTGTAAAAAAGGGCTGCTTCGCTATTTAAAATGCTTGCTTGGGTTGATACGTGTACTTCTAGCTTTAAATTCAGTTCTTTGGCACGTTTCATAACTAAGATATCACTAGCAATAATGGCATCAATACCAATCCGATCTAACTCTTTTAAATAATCTTCTAAACCATTTACTTCTTTTTCGTGAAATAGAATATTGACCGTTACATAAAGTTTTTTCTTTCTTTGATGGGCAAATTCGGCGGCCATTTCTAATTCTTCCATCGTAAAGTTATTGGCATTGGCACGCAATCCAAAACGTTTTCCGGCACAATAAACGGCATCAGCACCATATAAATAAGCCATTTTTAATTTTTCCATATCCCCTGCAGGAGCAAGTAGTTCTACATGTTTCATCTTTCTTCCTCCTTTAAGCGATAATAAGTTTCTTGGTGTAAGAAACCGGTATCTTTATCCACATCAATTGTTTCATTCTTCATAATTTTTTCTATTTCTTCTAGACTTAAATGCATGGGATTTATAAAGGAATACAAAATATTTGGATGTTCAATTTCACGATAATCGATAAATTTTTTTGCATAGAAAACGGTTCCATAGTCATTTTCTATGGCTAAGAAACGTTTTTTGGTTCCTAATTCTATTAAATCTTCTTCTCTTTTTTCTTCTAAATCAAAATGGTTTTGATAATTTTTTAAAAGCGTTCTTCTTGAATACATGGTATCCATTAACGTAAAATAAGGAACGACTAAAGGTTTATAGGCATTTTCTAAAATGTTTAGCATCTCTTCTTTTGTAAGGTCAGTACTAATATAAACACTATCGACATACTCTAAATAGTAATTGATGGAAGAAACATTCGTTGTATTATGACTTTGCATATAGATTAACTCTAAATTTTTATGGCTTTCTTTTACAACGTTTAAAACCCCTAAATCGGTAAAACAAATACCTTTTACATTTTCCTTTATTTCTTCTACCAATTTTTTTAAGGCTTCGATTCCTTTTGTATCCAAAATACGATTGATATATAGGTAAGAATTTGGTATTTTGATATCCTCTAACGTATACGTATTTGTAAAACCTACGGAAAAGTCTTCTATTGGAAAAAGAAAGTTAACATTCTTAACTTTCAATTTTAATACTTCATCACTTGTTACCGCTACTAAAAAATGTCTATCCATCATTTTCTTTTACTCACGCTTAATCCATCACCAATATCAATAAATTCGGTGTCAAATTCTTCATTATTCTTTAAAAAGTCAATGTAACTTTCGATTTTATCAACTATACCACGTAAATTCTTACTATCGATAGTTTCTTTTTTTCCTACATAACCATGGAATTTTAAGTTATCGGTGATAATGACACCACCTGGTGCTAAGAAATATTTGAATTTTTCAAAGAATTTGGTGTATTGTCCTTTTGCTGCATCAATAAAGATTAAGTCATAAGAAACTCCGGTTAAGTTTACTTCTAATGCATCTTGGAATACAACGTTTACTTCTTTATCAAAACCACATTTCTTAACATTTTTTAAGCATTCCATATAACGTGCTTCATCTCTCTCAATCGTTGTTACTTTTACTTCCGTACTACTAGAAGCCATTAAAATAGCAGAATACCCAATGGCACTTCCAATTTCTAGAATATTTTTAACGTTATTCATTTTGATATACTTCATAATAAAAGCAATGGAGTCTTTTTCAATAATCGGAACATTTTTTTCTTTGGCATATTGTTCCATTTCTAAAATATATTGTTTCATTTTATCAACCTACTTCTCTTTGAATGTCAATAAATTCCTCATATGTATTTGCAAAGAATACTTCGTGGGTTTTTATATTGGCATAAAAATATATATAATCGGTATCACTTGGATTTAATACAGCCTTTATAGACATAATAGAAGGATTACAAATAGGACCGATTGGTAATTTACCAGCCATTCCACTATTTCTTTCACTTGTATTATAAGGATTTGCTGTTTCTAAATCACTCATCAATAATGGTTCTCCTAAAGTCTTTTTAACAGCATAATAAGTTGTAACATCCATTCCTAGTCCTTTACCCATTTCTAATCTTTTATAAATGACTTGTGCAACACGTCTTCTATCTTCTTCACTTACGGCTTCTAACTCCACAATCGAAGCCATTGTAAGAATTTCGTGAACGGAATGCTCTTCATCACCTAAATTTAATTCTTCTAATTTCACTTTCGTGTTATCTAATATTTTAATGAGGATATCTTTGATGGCAACATCTTTTGGAAATTCATATGTATCAGGGAATAGATAACCTTCCAGTGCATAATAAATATTACCATTTAAAACCTCATCTGTCAAAAAATCATATTTTTCCACTAATTCTTTCATAAATTCACGAGAGGATAAAACTTCTTTGACATCACCTTCTGTATAAGGAAAATTACTAACGATGGTGTTTATAAAATCCGTCATATTTTTTCCTTCGACGAATGTTACTTTCACACTTTCGTGAATGGCTTTTCCATAGTGAATCATCTCTAATATATCCGTTGCATTCATATTACGTTTTAACTCATACTTACCGGCTTGTAAATTCAAATCATTGTGAAAAAATAAATAGATTTTTACAGCAAAGGTACTACGAATTAACCCAGCATTTTTTAAACTATCTACAATTTTTATTTTACTAGAGCCCGCTTCGACATTAAAAATTACAATTTCATCACTACTACTTACTTTTGATAGGGAAAAACCATAAAGTCCAAGTAATAAAAAAATAAGAATGAACAAAGAAAGAAAAAGTACAAGGACTTTTTTCTTTAATCTAACTTTCTTCATGAATTTCACCTTCTAGTTTGCTTAAAAATGTTTCAATCGTATTCCATTCTTCTTCTGTTTCAATAGGAAGTAGTTCTTTACTTCTTCCGGTTTTATCATACACATTGGCATAGACTTTCATTTTTCCTTTTTCCATAGAATGGTCCGTATAGACAATATAACTTTTTTTGGTTTCTTCAGAGTCAAAGGTAAAGATAATTTCATATTCTTTTAAATTTCCATCTTTGTCTTTGGCTGTAAATATACTATTTCTCGTATCCACTTTTTTCCCTACTTTCTTTTTTTAGATAAGTATCTAAGATAATTGCTGCAGCATAACTATCTATAATTTTTTTCCTTTTTTTTCTTTTTGTATCTAAATGTATCAATACATTTTCAGCTTCAACTGTTGATAAGCGTTCATCCATAAGTATAATAGGTATCGTAAACTTGCTTTCTAACAATTTTTTAAATTGTTTTGTTCTTTCCACTGCAAATCCTAAACTATTATTCATATTTTTAGGATAGCCTAAAACAAATGTTGTCACTTCTTTTTCTTTGACAATTGATTTTAGTTCTTCAATTAATTCTTCATACGTTTTATATTGTATGGTTTTATAAGGGGATGCAATGGTATTGGTTTTATCACTTAAGGCAAGTCCTAGTGTTTTTGTTCCTAAATCTAAACCTAATGCTCTCATTTCAAATATTGCTCAAGTAAGAATGCAACAATGAGTTCACGATCAATTTCTTGAATTTTCGTTCTTGCATCTTTATAACTTGTGATATAGCCAGGATCTCCTGATATTAAATACCCAACAATTTGGTTTACAGGGTCATAGCCTCTCGCCATTAGAATTTGATAAACTTCTTTTATTGTATACTCAATTTGGGCTTGTTTAAATAAAGTAATATCAAACAACGTTGTTTTATCATCCATACTTACACCTTCTTATACTATTTTAATTATAACAATATATTGAATAAGAGGCAATCTAAAATTGCTTTACACTTCTTTTTTTGTGTAGGTTTGTCAAACAAAAGTGACAGAGTCACGACAAACCAACGATAGATTATTTTAATTTGTTAAAATAATCA
>CANROY010000050.1 GCA_947632355.1 uncultured Bacilli bacterium | reverse complement strand
CGGTACGTACGGTGGTGTGAGAGGGTATCATATCAATAAAACTAAATTTATTGAAAATTTACTCTACTCGATTTATAAATAGGGGGCATGTCCGATAATTTTATACTGTTCATTTAATTTAGTACATTATAAATAATAATTAATTATTCAAAATTGATAATTAAATGATAGTAATGTAATGTCATTTGATTCATTGTTAAATATAATTAAGCTATAAAAAGTACTCCTTTTTGAAATGTACAACTCCCCTCTTTATTGAAAGTAAAAAGTGGGTGAGAGTATAATAAAGAATAATTAGAATGCTCTGAGAAGCAACGAAATAATTTAAGATGGGTAATTCATCATCTCAATTCATTTTAAAACTAAAAATAAGAATAATAAAAAGATAACTTTAAATGAAAATATATAGAATTGGATTATAAATTCATTTTTTATAATATATGATATTAAACTTAGTTCTAAATGAAATAGAAGAAATGGATTATATATAATGAATATACAATACATAATTACTTATCTATATGGATATTATTAAGTATATTTATCATTTCATATAATATATATTATGTTAACTTTTGAATATAGAGTAAAAAAGATTCTAAAGAGAATCTATAAAAGCATCAAATAGTCTTTTAGAATAAATATCCCCTTCTAAACTCTCTGGGTGCCATTCAACACCAATATAAAAACGTTTCTTTTTGTCTTCTACGGCTTCTATAATAGAATCATTTGCTATCGCAACAACTTCTAAATCCGTATTGCAAATTTGTTCATCGTGTCTACTATTAACGGTTATAACTGTATTTTGCAGAATTTCATATAATTTACTATTTTTCTTTATTTCAACTTGATGGACATATTTGTTATCACTTTGGTGTGTAGGATTACCAATTGGTTCTATTGTTCCATGAAACGCTAAAGCAAGAATTTGCATTCCTAAACAAATACCAAGAGTTGGTATATCTTTTTCATACAAGTATTTGGCGATTTTTAGGTCAATTTTGTGGGCTTTTGTTCCACCTGGTAAAAATATTCCATCACAAGTATTTATAAGGTTTAAAACGCGTTTAAATTCTTTATTTTGGTTTGCATGAAATGCTATTGGTATACAAATAACTTCTACTTCATACTTACGAAGATACGTTAAAACATCACTACGTATTGCTAGTAAGTCTTTATCACTTCTACTCTTATATTCTCTTAATACTACCCCTACTCTTTTCATAAGTCCTCCTTAAAAACAAAAATGATTAATCAGTAATAAAACAATTCCAACAAGAAAACCAAGATAAAATAATTTGTATTCGTGATATTTTTTGATTTCCGGATAAATTTCTTCAATAGATATCGTAATCATTATTCCTGCTACTAATAAAAGAATAATACTAATAAATGTGTCGGTAATAAAGTTTTTAAATAAAAGAAAAGCGAGTATGGCACCAAGTGGTTCAGCAAGTCCTGAAATAAAAGATTTTAAAATGGCTTCCTTTTTGTTATGTGTTGCATAATAGATAGGAACAGCAATACTAATACCTTCAGGAATATTATGAAGCATAATCGCTATACCTAATTTAATTCCTAAATCCATATCTTGATAGGCACTTAAGAATGTAGCAATTCCTTCTGGAAAGTTATGAAGCATTAATGCAATCATACTAAGGATTCCTAATTTATACAAACTTGTAGTATTCTTTTTTTGTTTATCAATGAAAACAATAACGACTTTAATAAGGAAAATACCAATTAGTAAAGAAAGAATACTTATAAATAGTCCTTTCCCTACTCCACCGTTTATTAATTGAAATAAAGATTCAGGTATGAGTTCTGATATACTAATTCCAATCATTATGGCAATCGAAAAACTTAAACAAAATGTAATAAATTTGGTAATATTTTGTTCTTTTATTTTAAAAAAGATGACCAAAGAGCCCAAAACCGTTGATAAACCCGCAATGGTAGAAATAAGTAGTGGACCGATTATTTCCATAGTATCACCCTTATAAAACAATATGAAAAAAATTCTTTTAATATTAACCAAAATAAAAAAATTCTATCGAAAAACTATAGTTTATCCAATAGAATTTTTTGTAATTTTCCACTAAATGCGTAAATTCTGTACTATTAGAATTAAAAATTATGTTTAAATTTCTTTTAGGAACATTTATATCTAATATGACTCTATTTTGATTATTAATCTTATCAATTGAAATTAGAATTGATTATGTAATCATATAAAACAGGACATGTATCTTTTAAATTTAGATTGGTTTCATGTATTAAGTAAACAAAAATATCTTTTAATTTGCACGAATCATTTACATAGCATAACTTTATTTTATTTCTATCTATACTATGATTTGATAAGCAGTGCATATTCCATTTATCCATCTCGGTAGTATCAAGTGACGAATATCTTTTAGAATATCCCATTATTTCTAAATGTCTTTTTTTATATCCTCTTGTTTTTACTTCATCTATATCACTATATTTAAAATCAATATTTTCTGTTAAGTTAAGATTTAATAACACAGAGTCATTTAATATTTTATCAAATACTTTATAAGCACGTTTTTTATGTATTTTAGTCTTTTTTAATACCGCAAAATAGCCATCTGCTATAAATTGTGGAAACCATTTTTGTCTTAAAAAATTGGCTCCTAATGTATAAATAATTGGAATTTTAGGCATATAGTAGTAAACATTTACCCAACAATCAAATAATTTTAAAAGATTGTCTAAACCATCTACAAAAAATATTTTTTTCGTTTTTTCTATATATTTTGAATTTTTACCTTTATTTGCAATTAACCCCTTTTCATTAATTGACTTTAAATTTTTATTTAAAGTGAAATGAAAATAATTTTTTTCCATATCTTCTTTTTTTAATTTATATTTATCCATTTTTTAGCACCTTCTTTTTCGCTAATTCATACTCTTGTAATAACCTATTGGAAGATTTATAGATTTCCCTACTCTCTTCACTTCTTAAAAAATTAGGGTTACACATAGCAAAAGGGAATAATTTTAATCGATTACGGTCCAAAGCATCAGCATCTTTTACAATATTAGAAAGTTCTTGTAAATACGCTTGCTCTTCTTCTGTAAATACTCCATTTGCAAAGGAAAGTATATCTGATTTTGAGGCATGATTCTTAATCAATAAGGAAATAGCTTCTAACTGTTTAGCATCAAACACATCTTTTAATTTTAATTTAGCAATTTCTGCACCTTTAATGCCATGCATCTTATTTGAACATATTTTTACTCTTCCTGCATCATGGTATAATAAAGCATATAGTAGTATATCTTCGTTTTGCAATAAAAAATGTTTCTTTTGTATTATCCAATAAGCATAAATTAAAGTTCTTTCTATATGTTCTAAATTATGGTATAAAACCTTTGAATGCGTATATAATTTTTCTTTTATTGCATAAGTAACTAAAGAATAAATTTTTTGTACATTCTCATTTGTTAATTCCATATATTTAATAAAATCAGAATTGATATTTTTTATATAACTTCTTTCCATAAATATCTCCCACATTTATAATTATATTGTACCATATTTTAGGTAATCGAAACAATAACTATTATTTATAGAAAATGTTGCGTTCTTTTGTATTCTGTTTCATCTGAAGTATGCCCATCACTAAAATAGGTTGCTTGCATAAGTTCTAATATTTCTTTGAAATTTTCAAGCGTTTTTCTTAAATCCGTATTAATTTTAACATCGGAACTTGCCTTTGCTATTGTATTAACAAAACCATTTTGAATTGTATTTTCTATATATTTTGGTGTAGAAGAAATACCATCAATAATTAAATCTTTGCAATCATTTAAACTTCTTTTAATTAAAAATTCAACCATTTGTTCTTGTAAAATTTCTTTTGCAGTATGATGATTATCCGTAAAGACACTGATTCCATTTAAACAAACAAATGCTTTAGCCATATTAAATAAGTAATCTGGTGGTACAAACTCATATTTTAAACAAGCATTCATCAAATCAATAAAGTAAAAAGTAATATTTTTAAATTTTACTTGCTCGCTATATTTTTTGCAGTCTTCCTTAAATTTTTTCTTTGTTCCTTCTGACATTTGTCCATATCCTACTAACATTTCATATAATTTTTCATAATTTCCAGCATACGCCGACATAAAAAGTTCTCTACATGATTCTGAATCTTCCTTACTTAATGCACATAATAATCCCATATCTAAAAAGCAAATGTTTCCATTTTCGTCTATACATACATTTCCACTATGAGGATCTCCATGAAATACAATTTGTTCATCATTACACATAGCCCAAAAACTTGATTTTATATAACTATTGAAAGCTGTAACAATTTTTTCTTTATTTTTTATTTTCATCGGTTAAAGGCATTTTATTTATTGTTGGGTCTTTGATATACTCCATTACTATTACATTTTCAGTACAATACTCTTCATATAATTTTGGAACTTTTATTAATTTTGTATCTTTTACTTTTCCATTTACTTTGTTTGCAAATGCTTGATAAGTTTTAATATTTTGGCATTCATGTACAAAGTCAGTCTCTTGTCTAATCCAATCTAAATATAAATCTAGGGCATGGTCGCCACCTGTAAAATTATGAAAGTGCACTATTTTTCCAAATTTATGTACAATTCCTCTTATTTTGTTTATATCATTTTCTATATTATTTGTTATATCTTTTCTTTTAATTTTTACAGCTACTTCTTCTCCATTTACTAAAATGGCTTTATGCACTTGAGATACAGATGCAGATCCAATTGGTTCTTTTTCTATAGAATGAAATATGGTATTTAAATCTGTACCATATTCTTGTTTTAAAATTTCTTCAATTTCTTCATAACGAATTGGATTACAATCATCACATATTGAAGATAAAAGTTGTCTATCTTCTTCTGTAAATAAGTTACCATAATTTTGGGTAGCGAGCATTTGTGCTACTTTTATATATACAATTCCCATCTTTTCTGAAAATTCTTTTACTACAATTCCATTATTTTTTCTTAAAACAATTTTATTCAATACAAGTTTTAGTATTTCTAAATATAATTTCATCTTTGCATCACCAAAATCAATTGACTATATATGTTTATTATACTATAAAATTAAAAGTTTTAAAATTTTTTATCTAAATAGATTGGTAGAAATTAACAAGGGACCAAATATTACCATAAGTCATCTAAACAAATTATGAATTAAGTTGAAAATTAAGTACATAATACTAGTGGGAGGTATAGAAATTATGGAAAGAAATAATAATTCTCGTAATAGTAGAAATTCTAACAATAATTCTAGAAATAATAACAGTAAACAAAATAATAGTAAAAACAACCAAAGACAAGAAAATTCTAGAAATAGTAGAAGTTCTAGTAGAAACGAACAAAACCGTTAAGAATTTTAACTTTTGTTAAAAATTCTAATTTCTGTACAATAAGTAGTGCAGTTAAGTCTAACCATTTGGTTAGGCTTTTTTTGTTGTTGCAAAAAAAGGAATTGTCCTTTATAATAATAACTTAATGAAAGAAGGATTTTGTTATATGGAAGTTATTATTGATAGAAAGAATATATATTATGGAAAAGTAGCACTGGTTAAAGGAATAGAAGTTGTAAAGAATAAAGAAAGATCAGCTTTATATACTGTTCAATCTTCTGAATTTACAAAATTTAAAGTACATTTTTATGATATTTTTAATGAAACCCCAAAATACTTTAATGTAGAAAAATTAGATTATTTTAGTTTAAATAATCTTTTTGTAGACTTTTATAAATCAAAAGATTATGGAAATATTTTTGTATATAATGGATTAAACCTAAATACATTGCTTGAATATTTTGGATTTCCTAAAAAAATGACTGCACAAGATTGTATGGATATGTATAAAAACTTATTTGATGGAAAATTTGCTTATGAAAATTGTGCGTTGTTTGGTTATCAAAAGAAACCAGCATTTATATGGAAAAATGGTATACAAGTTGCTCGAGAGCAAAAATTAGATAAATATTCTATGAGTAGTTATGATTTAGTAAACGAAAATGAACTAACCCCTTATTTTGAAGCATTAAACCAAATTGATTATCATAACCCAAAAGCTTGTTTCGAACCTTTCGAAGAAGAAGGACAAATTCGTAAGAGAACATTATAAAAAATGGATTAATCTCCATTTTTTTTTGCTCTTGGATGATTTTCGTAATCGCTTTTTAGTTTTTCATTTACAAGATGCGTATAAATTTCGGTGGTGGAAATATCGCTATGACCAAGAAGTTCTTGAATACTACGTAAATCAGCCCCATGGGAAAGTAAGTGGGTTGCATAGGAATGTCTTAAAGTATGAGGACTTATTTCTTTTTCTATCCCCTGCTCTTTAGCAATTTTTTTTAAGTTTTTAAAAAATCCTTGTCTTGTAATAGGATTCCCAAACGTATTAATAAAAACGTACTCACTATTTTTATATTTTAGCAAACTATTACGATATTCTTCTAAATAAATTTTTAAATACTTTTCGCAAATTGAACTCATAGGACAAATTCGTTCTTTAGAACCTTTTCCAAACACTAAAATAAAATCTTCTTCTAAATGAATAGCGTTTATCTTTAAATTAACGAGTTCACTTACACGAATACCGGTTGCGTATAAAACTTCTAACATAGCCTTATTTCGATAATCGTTGGCCGTATTTAAAGGAAAATCTAATAGTTTATTAATCTCTTCTTCCGTTAAGTATTTGGGCAAAGTTTTACTGACCTTTGGCATTACAATCGTTTCACAAGGGTTTTTATCTAGATAATCTTCGTATACTAAAAAGTTATAAAAGTTACGTAAAACCGTTAAATAATGTGCTCTACTCTTCTCTGCCATTGCTTCATTAAACTTTAAATAGTCCTCAATATCTTTCTTTTCTACATTTTTGATACTTTTACCACTTAGAAATTCTTCAAAACGATTTAAGTTGTCTTGATACGATAGAATCGTGTTTTTCGATAACTTTCTTTCAAATTGTAAAGCATCCAAATATTTTTGATAATATTCTTGATTTGTCATATGCATCTATCCTTATTTTAAGTATAAAGAGTTTTTGAATTTCTGTCAATTTATGGTGTAAATAGGTTGTTACAAGGCTTTTAGTGGTGCTATAATAACATTGGTGGTAATATGGAATTATTATCAAATGTATTAAG
>CANROY010000049.1 GCA_947632355.1 uncultured Bacilli bacterium | reverse complement strand
GCTGGTATGTAATCATAAACAAAAGGGACAATTATATGGTTTTCTTTATCCAGTACACCATCTTTTTCTAAAGTAGGGTCATAAACTCTAAAATAAGTTCCCGTATTATCCATTGCTTCCATAAATAAATATTGAATCGGAATAATACAATTTCCTTTTTTATCCAGTAATCCGTGTTTTAAAGTGATAATAATTTCTTCCTCTTGTTCTTTTGCATACTCATAAGGTAACATAACTTGATAGTTCTCTCCACATTCTATAAAAGGATAGATGTATTTAGGTTCAACAAGAACATTTCCGTCTTTGTCTAACAAACCCCAATTCCCTTCTAGTCCATAGACTTCATCAATAGCAGTATGGGCATTCCAATAATCTACCTTGTTTACTTCATTTGAACTTTTTGTACTTACATTAAAATTGCCATCTTCTAGTTCATAAACTTGCTTGTATTTTTTCTTTAATTCCTCTATTTTCATAAACTGAACTCCTTCTTTTTTCATTATACGCATAGAAGTTGGGAAACACAAGAAAACTGGTCATAAAATGTAAAATAAAAAATGCTCTTTGAAAGGATTGAGTTTTAATATGATTTAATTTATGATAAAATATTTATAGATTAAGTTGATAAAATTGTAAAAAAGGAGAATTAAAAATGAAAAAGGAATATATCGAAAATGATTTAGATAATCCTAAATATTTATTTTCGGGTAGTCCATATTTATTAAAATATTTAGAACCAAGAAAAGCAAACGATATGAACCATAATCCATTAAACGAAGATGTTGCCATATATTTAACTTCTTCCTTACTTATTGCTTCTGCTTATTCTTTTGGTAAAAGTTCAAAATATAATGGACAGTTTGAAACTGATAGAATAGAAGGAATACCATATGTTTCTTTTGAAAACGATTCTTTAGATGATGAAGAAATTGGATATATTTATGTATTTAAAAAAGATAGTAACAATTTTATTCATAATGGTGGTAGTTCTTTACAATATAGATGTCATGAAAAAATTATGCCAATAGAAATAATACCTATTCAGTTTAAGGATTATAAAGATTTTTATAATATTGAAAAAAGAAAAAGATAAAATAAATAACTAAAATTATATATTAGATAGAGTGGATGTTGATTATTTCTTAATGATATTAATAGGAGTAGTAGTATGAAAAAAGTAATTTTAGATACAGATACGTTTAATGAAGCAGATGATTTATTTGCATTATCTTATTTATTAAAAAATAAAGATAAATTTGATATAAAAGCAATAACACTAGCTCCATTTAAACATAGTGGATATAATAAAAGTGTATTTGATTCAATAGATATTTTTGCTTACATTTTAAAGCGGAAAAGAAACCACACAAAGGTTTCTTTTTCCTATTATCTACTTTAAATTAGATTAACACTTATCTACTAATTGATTATAATCTTTACCGATTAAAACATCTTTACCATTATGATAGTTGGAATTTAAGCGATTACAATCTACTAAATAATACGTTTTCCCTTCTATTTCATATTGATAAATTTTTGAACCTCCATCATTTACTACATCAATAGGTTCACTATAATCATGAATACAATCATAAGTACAATTTAAAGAAGGTAAAACTTCTTTAATAGATTCAACTTTATCATAGACTATAAACTTAGGGTCTTCTTCTTCTGAATAGATAGAACGGTTTATATTCGTTGTAATGAAATATAAACCTCGATCATCTTTTTCTTGCAATGCTTCTTTTTTTCCACAACCTACAAACATTCCAAAACAACAAAACAAACAAAAGAATTTTATGAATTTTTTCATAGCCATCCTCCTATCAAAAGAATAGCATAGAAGATAGATGAAAACAAGATTAAAAAAAGTTAAAAGTTATTCCAGTACATTGGAATAACTTTTTTGATCAATTTCACAATTATAGTTATCTAAAGAGCATTTAAAATCAACACTTGTAGATAGACTTTCGTCGTATTTATAAGTCAAAACACTAAGATAAAGAAAATTATCTTCTATTTTATAAATTTGTTCGATAGAAAATCGATCATACGTCATATCACTTGGTAAAACAAAAGGAAGACTTTTCTTTTCTATTTTTTCTTTATCGAGTACATATTCTGTAATACTTAAAAATTCAGGAGCATCTACTTTATAAAATTTATTTTCATAGAAATAATTATAGTTACTTAAATTATCTTTATTGTTAAAATCCGTACGAGCAGGGTAAAACTCTTCTAGTAAAATAAAGTCTTGTTCCCCTACTTGATAAAAGAATCCTGACCTTGTTTCTCCTATCGTTTTATCATCATCCGTTGTCATATCTGCTAAATAATAATTTTGTGTTTTTCCATTTTCATCTAGATAAGCATACTGTATTTTATTGTTTTCTTGTAAATCATAATGTTGATAACTCGAATAATCTTCTTTACTACACCCACAAGCAAAGAAAAAGAGTATAGCAAGTAGTCCATATTTTATTTTTTTCATTAAACTTCATTCCTTAACTTATTCTAAAGCATTAACGACATTCTTAAACATATCTCCACGTTCTTCAAAGTCTTTAAATTGGTCCCAAGAAGCACACGCCGGACTTAATAGAATCACATCGCCTTCTTCACTCATTTCATAGGCTTTTTTTACTGCTATCTCTAAAGTATCTACAACGATACTTTCTATATGATTAACACTCGCAAATGCACTAATTATTTCCTTTGTTTCTCCATAAGAAATAATACATCTTACGTGGGTTAAGGATGGAGCAATGGCGTCAAAAGGAATATGACGATCTAATCCTCCCATAATTAAAATGGTATCCTCTTGAAAAGAATTTAACGCAATAATCGTCGATTCATTATTCGTAGCTTTAGAATCATTATAAAACTTTCTTCCTTTTAAAGTTCTTACATATTCAATACGGTGTTCTACTCCTTTAAATGTACCTAAAAAGTTTTGAATCGCCGCATTCGTCACCCCAAAAAGTTTGGCAATCAAAATGGCAACCATACAGTTTTCGTAATTGTGGATCCCTTTAATTTGAATAGCACTTGTCTTAATAACTTCTTCTCCATTCCAAATAATTTTATCATCCTCTAAATAAATATCGGCCTTCTCTTTAGAAGAAAAATAATATTTTTTGGATGGAATGTCTTTTGTTAAACGTAAAACATCTTCATTTTCTTTATTTAAAATAGCAATATCACTAGAAGTATGAAGATTAAAAATACGTTTTTTAGCGTTTTTATATGCTTCGTAAGAACCGTGAAAATCCGTATGAACTTCACTTAAATTCGTAAGAACACTAATATTTGTTTTAAAGTTTTGAATGTCCATTAATTGGTGGTCAGATATTTCCATCACCAGTAAGGCATCCTCTTTTATTTCTTCTACAACAGATGCAAGGGGAATTCCAATATTTCCTGCTAAGTAAACAGGTCGACTAAGCGTTTTTAAAAGTTCATACGTAATCGTTGTCGTTGTTGTTTTTCCATTCGAACCCGTTATACCTATAATAGTAGTTGATGCAGGTATAAGAGAAAAACAAGCCTCCATTTCATTCATGACTTCTATTCCTAAACTCTTGGCTTTTAAAACTGCAGGATGGTCTTTACGAATTGCAGGATTTTTAATTAAAACTGAGAAACGTTTATCTACCAAAGTCTCTTGTTGTTCTTCAATCACCACTTGAATTCCTAAAGCTTCTAGTTCTTTTACCGTACTTTCTTCTTGTTCTTTCGTATCACTAATCACAATTTCGTTATGATACTTACTTAAAAGTTTGGCAATACTAATACCACTTCTAGCCATTCCCAAAATAAAGACTTTTTTATTTTCAATCATAGATAGAAAACACCCTTTCTACTTATCATTTTCTTGTTCTTCGATTTCTTTTAATTTTTCTCTTATCCATATCGGTAATTTCATTTGTAAAGGTTTAAAACCATTTTTGGTATCTTTAATCTTTCCATATCTTGGAATTAACTTATAATTAATATTTTTAATAGAAAGTTTTAAATGTTTAATTTCTTCATCAATGTCTAAAACTTCACATAAAATATTTTCTCCAACATGAACATAATCGAGTACATTTTTTACATAATGATTGGATATCTCTGATATATGAATAAGTCCACTATATTTATCATCAACGTTTACAAAAGCACCATAATTGGATACACCTGTAACCGTTCCTTCTATAATATCTCCTACTTGATACATACCTTACACCTCGTATACATTTATTATACCACGTATTTCTTTCTTTTTAAGGGAAACATTGTTATAATAATGCCTAGGTGATGTCTAATGGAATTAGAAGAGAAAATTAAAAGTTTAATTGAAGAAATCCGTCCTTATCTCAATATGGATGGTGGAGATATAGAATTTATTAAATATGAAGACCATTTTGTATATGTTAAATTAAAAGGACATTGTGTAGAGTGTATGGATCAAGATTTTACCTTAAAAAATTCTATCCTTGCTATGTTACAAAATGAAATACCCGAAATAGAAGGAATTGTAAACGTTGAGTTATGATTCCTTTTTTTCAAGTAACCATTCTACTCTTTCAATAGGAGCATACTTAGATAGTAAAACATACATATCTTTTAAGAAGAGTTCATAGTCATCTACTTTATTAATGATGGGAAGTAAAGCCTCTTCCTCTAACTCTTTTTCCATTACTTTTTCATAAACATCAAAATAGAAGGATGGATAAAGAAGTCTTGCATAGAGCATTTGATAACCATAGAGACTTAACTTTCTAGTATTTAAATAGGCATTCACTTCAATCCATAAATCTTCATACGAATTAAAAAATAAAGATTTAAAGTAGGATGCAACATCACGCATTTCGATATCGATAACATAGTATAAAGGATTAAAATAGTTTAAAGTAATATTGGGAAACACCACTCTTTTTCTTTGCAAAGTAATTTTTTCGTTAGGAGTTTTCTGGTATTTCTGGTTGGTACTATTGACATAAGAAATAGCATTTTCAGCAAGACCCACATAGTAACTAAAACTATTTAGAATAACAGGTTTATCTTTACCAAGTTGTCTTATTTGGTACTCAAAGTAATCAATTTTAGAACTCCATAACTCTGCCCAATGATTGCGATAGAGGATGGTTTTGGTGTTATTCACTACTAATTGGTCTGTAAAACGAATCATATCCAAAACATTATATTCCGTGTGATTATTTAAATCCATTTCTAAAAGAACATATCGTTTGCCATTATAAAAAGTAAAATAGGAATTTTCTTTATTGGCAATAAACTTACCTGTAGGAAATCCTTTATTGATAAGTTCACCATTTAACTGAAGTAAATCTTTAAACTCTTCTTCACTTCGTAGGTAGGGCATAAACAAATATTTTTTGTTTTGAAAGACAAAATAACTAAATACAGTATTTTCAATAATATCGATATCATAAACATTGTAATAATTTTTTAATAGTTCTTTCATAGTATCACTAGTAAATTTTATGAATTTGGGCAAAAAAAAGAAGAATTAATTTTCTTCTTTCAAAAGATTTACTTCTTCTAGAGATAAACCGGTTGCTTCTACTATTTCTTCTGGAGTTCCTAATCCCATTTGCAATAATTTCTTCGCAGTAGAAATAGCTTTATTATGTTCACCTTCACCAATTCCTGTTTCTTTTGCACTCTCTAGTTGTTGACGATGCTTCTCTTCGATATCATAGTACCCTGCAAATTCTGGATCTTTGCTTAACTCCTCAACCGTTCTGATGACTGACATATATTCTTCATCTCCCCTATACTTCTCCCTTAGTTTGCTTATGTTGTTTCTTCTTTTAAAAACTCAGCAAACTTCTTTATTTCTTTACCTACATTATAGGTACTTTCTTTACAATTTTCAAGTATTATATGGATGGATTTATAACTCTTTGTTTCTATATGTCCTTCTTCATCTTGGATATAGAATTCTATGATGGGTTTCTTTGTTTCAAAAAGATTAAAGTTATCGATATTGATTAAGATGATTCCCCCATACATTTTCTTTGGTTTTGTGGTTTCTACGATTCGACTCATTGCATATAAACTACTTTTATCAAAAATATCCTGTGTATAGAATTGATTCATCTCTACAATAATTTGCATGTGATCATTAATTCTTATGGTCATATCCGTTGCTTGTTTTTTCTCTTGCATATTTTTCTTTGCTATTTCTTCTCCACCTATATAGGTGGCATTTAGAAGTAACTTTTTATCAATCCCTGTTAATTCACTTATGACACTTGAAACCATCTCTCTACTATTTGGGTTTGTCATAAAAGCTTTGAACAAGCAATCATTTTGCAAATTTATTTCTTTATCAACCAAAACTTCCTGTTTCATTTTTTCACCTCCAATCTTTTTCATTTTAAAGGAAGTACAAAATAAATACTTCCCTCTACTCTTATATATACACCGCGAATTTGTGATTTCCTTTTTTTTCATCTTAATTTCTTTCTAAATTTTAAAAAAAGTAGAAAAATCTACTTGTTTGTGTCAACATTTTTACATTTTTCTACTTTTACTTGATAGTTACAAATGGTAAGTATTTTTAAAAACATTTCTAGTGTTATTTTGTTAGTTCCTACTTCATAACGTGAATACTGTTGTTGGGTAACGCCAAGTTTTTTAGCAAGTTCGGTTTGTGTAAGTCCACTTGATTTTCTTATTTCTTTTAGATTCATTACATGGCCTCATTGGTTGGTATTAGGACGATACGGAAGCCAAGACTAGTGTTGCTTTTACCTGCGTCGTGACCAAAAGTAAAGACACCATCACCAGTACCGGACATGAAAAAGCCACCACGACTGAACCAAAGATTAGTAGAGTTCACAAACCAAGCCTCATCGCTATGCCAAGAACCTATCTTTCTAGTTTGCGTACCATAAGTTGTTTGAACAAATGGTCCCATTTCTCCTGTGGCATCTCCTAAGATTCTTCTATTATATTGTGTTTCAGTTCCTGTTGAATACAAATCAACATAACTTAAATTTGGTATATCTTCCTGCACTAATTTGCTATCTTTAAATGAAATTTCATTTGCTGATGTTGGATTACTAGAATTAGTCATAGGACTCGCCATATATTCCCAAGCACCACCACTCATATCATAAATGCCCGTATAATTCCCGGTAGTGCTTGCTACTTTACTATTCGAATTTCCATAATGATAGCCATATGTACCATTTTTATTTGGAACAACATTTTCATATTCATTTCCATTTTCACTTTTTCCTGTATATCCAATAGTTGGTTCTTTGCTTGCTGCATATCCTGTAACAAAATAATGATTATTATTGATTCGTATTTCTGAACATTTATCATTTTCACATGTTCCATATTTAGAATGTGAAAGATAAGCTACTGCTCCCCATTCTGTATTCTTCATCATATGACTATCTAATTCTCTTTGATAGTTATAACTTGTTTTAAATGCATTACCTACTGTTATAGACCTCCAACTATATACATTCGGTTTGATGATTACTTTTGTTGAGTTATTTTCATCTTTTTGTGCATTTGGTTCAGTCCAACTAGTTGTATCAGTTAATGAATTATCATTATTTTGATTATATCCTGTTTCAAACTTGCCTACCCAGAATCCTTTTGAACCTTCAAACGCTGTAAACGCAGGATGTGTCATCCAATCTCCTACTTCACAATTTCCGCTATCTCCAGATGTTCCTGGTGTTTCACATTCTCCAAGATTTTCATCACTAGTATCTATTATTCCAAATTTTATTTCAATGGCATGTGATTTTTCTTCATATAGTTCACTTGATAATTCGGTATATGTTTCTCCTAAATCCCATAATTTATATTTATATTTCGGTATCCATACAAAATAACTTTCGATTTCGTTTTCTTCTATTTTATCTCCTGCTTTTAATGTCTTTGCTTTCTCATTATCTACTAGTATAACTGCATTTGC
>CANROY010000048.1 GCA_947632355.1 uncultured Bacilli bacterium | reverse complement strand
AAATTTAGTTGGATTGGTTTGACAAACCTACACTGTGCGTTTATCTCCTTTTGTCATATTTCTATTGTAAACGCACAGTTTGGTAATAATTCTTTTCTTACTATAAAAGATTTTTAAATCCGTGAAAGAAAAATAAAAAAAGAAGTCTTCCACTTTAGAAGGCTTTTTTGTTAACTATATGTATCTCTTATATTGCAAGCATCCCATCTATTAAAATGATCATTTAAAGATAAACGTCTTGCTCTACATATTTTTCTTTCACCATTTACTTTAATGTTTCTTATATCGTTAAGTGCTATTTCAAAATATTTGAGTGTAGTTTCATCATCTATAGTAGGATGGGCATTTTTAATTCTAGTATATATGGCTTTTGCTAAATCGATATCGCATTCAATATAAGTTCTCATTCCTTTTAAGCGATATGAATTTAATTGGTTTTTATTTAAATAATCATACATTGCTTGCATTTGTGGCAAAGTATAATTTAATTCTTCTCTAGGTAAATCTAAAACTCTAGTATCTAATCCACATTTTATACATCCAAAACAATGGTGTAGGTTTTGATCAAAATACCCTGTAGTTTCTGCATCAATTACTAAAATATGTTCACATGAATCATATTCTTCCATTTTTACTTCCTTATATAATTGATTATATTCTTCTTCCAAATTACCTTTTTTCTTTTGCAATTCCAAATATTTTTGTGTACTTTCCATACTTTGCATGCTTTGAATTTCTTTTAAAACTTTATCTCTTTCTTCTAATATACTTTGACATTTTTCATTTAAATTTTGCATATGAAACCTCCCTTAACTAAAACTAGTATATTACATATTTTTTATTTTGGCAAAACAAATTAACTATTTCTAATAGCGTTTAAAAAAATAGACATTATAAGTGTTTTTTGATACAATACTTACGGGTGTTTCGTATATGTTACAAATTAAAAATTTAACTGTAAAAGTATTCGATAAAATCATTATAGAAGATTTTAATTTAGAAATAAAAGAGGGAGAAATTCATGCTTTAATGGGCCAAAATGGGGCAGGAAAATCAACCATTGCTAAAGTCCTTATGCGTGATAAAAACTATGAAGTCGTAAGTGGTACCATCACATTAAATGGAGAAGACTTACTTCGTATGAATACCACAGAAGTAGCAAGAAATGGTGCCTTTTTAGTTAGCCAAAATCCCGTTGAAATTCCTGGGGTTAGTAACGCCGAAATGTTACGTACTTCTTTGAACGACCAAGGAAAAAATGAACTCAATATTTTAGAATTTAATAAAAAACTAACCCGCCTTTGTGAAAAATTAGAAATCCCAACTTCCTTTATTCATCGTGATATAAACTACAATATGAGTGGAGGAGAAAAAAAGAAAAATGAACTTTTACATATGTGGATGTTAACACCTAGTTTTTTAATACTAGATGAAATTGATTCCGGACTTGATGTTGATGCTTTAAAACTTGTTGGAAATAGCATTCAAGAATATATAACAAACTATCATCCTATGGTGTTAATTATTACCCATCAAAAAACTTTATTAGATATTGTAAAACCGGATAGGGTGCATATCCTAAATCATAAGCAAATTACCCAAAGTGGTGATGCCTCTTTAGCAGAAAAAATCTTTAAAGAAGGATTTTCTGGGGCAAGCATTATAGATAGAAGGGATATCGATGCATAAAATAAAAGTAGAACAAAAGAGTTTAAATGTAAAAGAGGAAGAACTATACATAACAGACTTTTTAGAGGATTTAGAATTAGAGGTAAGTGGAACTGTCTATTGTGCTATACAAAACTTTCATAATCAAAGTATAAAGATTCTATTAGAAGAAAATAGTCATTTGACAATAGAATTTTTATTAGATTTAGAAAATACCAAAAATAAAATTACAATAGAAAATCAAGAAAATTCCAAATTAGATATGCATTATGCTTGTACGTATAAAGGAACAAATGAACTAGTAATTGAAAATGTCATAACTACGAGTCATAACGAAAATAAAATTCAAGTACGTGCAGTAGAAAATGATGGTACTTTAACCATTTTGGCAACCGGAGAAATTCAAGAAAATACCAAAGAAAATACGTATTTAGAAGATATCAAAGCCATTACGACCCACGAAAATTCAATTAAGATTATGCCTGATTTAAAAGTAGCAACCAATAGTGTTTTAGCAAACCATAATGCAACGATTGGACCCATTGAAGAAAATCTTTTATTTTATTTAGAAAGTAAAGGGTTAGCAAAAGAATCTGCGACTTCTTTAATCAAAGAAGGATTTTTAAAAAGTAATTTACAAGAAAAAATGTTGAAATTTATAGGAGGTGAAAGAGATGAATCGTGAAGATTTTCCAATGCTGAATCAAGATATTATTTATTTTGATAATGGAGCAACAACTTTAAAACCAAAATGTGTGATTGATAAAACCGTTGAATACTATGAAAAGTATGGTGCAAGTGCTCATCGAGGAGATTATGATATTGCTTATAAAGTTGACCAAGAATATGAAAATACAAGAGAATTAGTTCGTGATTTTATTCATGCGAAATACTTAGAAGAAATTATTTTTACAGCAGGTTCAACCGAAGGACTTAATTTGATAGCAAGTGGTTTTTTTAAAAATTTATTAGAAGAAAATGATGAAGTCTTAATTACCAAATCTGAGCATGCCTCTAACGTTCTACCTTGGTTTTCTCTTGCAAAAACGAATGGGGTGAAAATTGGCTATATTCCTTTAGATGATAACCATTATGTCACTTTAGAAAATGTTAAAAAAGCGATTACATCAAATACAAAAGTGATTAGTCTTGCATCGATTACGAATGTGATTGGAGATATTCGTCCGATAAAAGAAATTACCGAGTACGCTCACGAACATAATATTTTTGTGGTTTTAGATGCTGCCCAAAGTATTGGACATATTAAAACGGATGTTCAAGATTTAGATATTGATTTTATGTCTTTTTCGGCCCATAAAATGTGTGGACCAACCGGAGTTGGTGTTCTATATGGTAAAAAAGAACTTCTAGAAAACGTAGAGCCATTATTACTTGGTGGAGGAATGAATGAATCTTTCGATAACGAACAAGAAGTTTACTATAAAGAATTGCCAACTAGATTAGAAGCCGGAACTCCAAATATTGCAGGAGTCATTGCTTTTGGAGAAGCAATTAAATACTTGCAAACTATTGGAATGGATAAAATCGCTGATTACGAAAAAAATTTACGTAAATATTTAGTAGATAAATTAATTATGATTCCGCATATTGATATTGTGAATTTAGAAAGTGATAGTGGTATTGTTTCTTTTAATGTGAGTGGAATATTCAGTCAAGATGTGGCTTATTACTTAAACAAATACAATATTTGTGTTCGTGCTGGAAGCCATTGTGCAAAAATCTTAAAAAAGGAAGTGGGGGTTACCAATACAATTCGTGTCAGTTTGTATTTTTATAACACCGTAGAAGAAGTTGATACACTAGTTGAACTATTAAGTGATAAAGATAAAATACTAAAGGAGATGCTATAAGATGGATGAAAATTTAAGAAGAGAAATTATTCTAGACCATTACCAAAATCCTAAAAATAAAGAAAGTGTTGAAGATACTCGTTATCAAAAAATAAATTCAAATAATGAATCTTGTATTGATAATATTGATATTTATGTTTTAATAGAAGAAGGTATTATTAAAGACATTAAGTTTCAAGGAGAAGCCTGTGCCATTTCTACTTCTTCCACATCCATTATGATTACCAACTTAATTGGAAAAACAATTGAAGAAGCAAAAGAATACATTCAAAACTTTGAAGCCATGGTAAATGAAAAAGAATACAACGAAGAACTATTAAAAGAAGGTATTGTTTATAATGAGATTTATAAACAAAGCAATCGTAAGACTTGTGCTTTACTTCCTTATATAGGAATTAAGAAATTAATAGACCAATATGAAACAAAGTAGAAAAATCTACTTGTTTATTATTAATATAGCTTTCATAAGTTTTAGAAAATAGTAAATGCCATAAAAAAAGTAAGAATCTCTTTCTAAGTTTCTTACTTTTTAAATTGTTAATTTGCATCATTTGCTTGTTGAGCTTGTGCTAAAGCATTTTGAATATATTTTGCATATTGGCTTTGAATTTCGCTATCTACGATTTCCATACCATATTCTTTACGTAGTTCTTGTAAGGCTTTGGTATTCACTGAAGCATCTGTACTTAAAATATCTTCAGATAAAGTATCACGAATAGAATCTTTTACATCATCATAACTTGCTTTTTCTTTAGATGCTTCTCTAAAGATAACATGGTAACCAAGTTCTGTTGTAATAACTTCTGTTGAAAATTCACCATCTTTTAATTTGAAAGCATTTTCAACAATTTCATCATATGCACTTGATAAAGTTCCTTCATTAATATATCCTAGAGAACCACCATCTTCTTTCGTAGAAGTATCTTCTGAATATTCTTTCGCAAGAGAAGTAAATGTTTCTTTTACATTATCACTTTCTTTTAATTTCGCAATAATCGTATTAATTTTTTCTTTTGCTTCATTTTCAGCATTTGTTTTTTCTTCATCAGTAGCATCATCATCCACATTTGCTGTTACTAAGATATGATTGACTAAAACATCTCCATAAACTTTATCTTCATAGTATTTTTTCATTTCTTTTTCACTTACTTGAGATTTGGCATAATCTTCAATACATAAGTTTTGTAAATAACTTACATAAACATAACTACGATAAGCATCAATGGTTTGTAAACCTGTACCTTGTTGAATAGCAGAAAGTAAATTATCTCCATAACTTTCTTCTAATGATTTCATGGTTGAATCTGCATATTCATTAGCACTTGTTAAATTATCTTTGTACTTATCTTCTAATATTTTTTTATCCATTAAATTGATTAATGCTTCTAAACCATAATTAGTTTTTAATTCATTATATAATTCATTAATACTAACACCATTTCCGTTATTAAATGAAACAATTGCTTGTTCTCCATCATTTAAAGTTGGAACTGTTTTACCACAACCACATAACATAAAAGTACATAGTCCAAGAACTACTATTTTTTTCTTCATCTTTCTTTCCTCCTAAACATTATTTATTATAGCGAATTTCTAAAAAAAATACAAGAAGAACACTCACCATCTTCCAAATTTACCATACAATATTAATGAAAAGACAAATAAAGGAGGAATGAAATTATGAATAATTGTGGAAATAACGGACTTGGTCCAGCAATCATACTTGTATTATTTATCTTACTTATAATCATTGTAGGGGCATTCATTTAGTCTTTAATAAATAAGGAGGTGTTCAAATAATGAACTCTTGTTGTAAAAACCAAGGAAATTGTTGCAATAATAATATCCAAGGAATAAATAGTGCATTTATTGTAATTATTTTATTCATCTTGTTAGCAATAATTTTTAGCGGATTCTATGCATTTTAAAAGGGAGGAACAACCTTCTTTTTTCTTTGTTTTAAAATTTATTTATTCTATAAAATGAATTTGAATAAAAATAATACTGTAAAAAAATGTAAAGGTTCTTTACTTTTTTTTTAGTTGTCATTATAATAAAAACCAATAAATTGATAGGGAGTGATTCACTTGAAAAATTCTTTACCGGTATTACTTTTGAAGAACTTACTCTTACTCCCTAATCAAGAGGTAAAACTTGAATTATCCAATGAATTAAGCCAAAATGTTGTTTTTCTATCCTGTGAAGAATATAAAAATGAACTTATCGTGTTGTCGCTAAAAGACCAAATGGAAGAAAAACCGGAAGTGAGTGATTTACCGGATATTGCTGTCGTTGCAAAAGTAAAAAGTAAAATTGAACTTCCAAATGGAAATCTACGTGTTACATTAAGAGGACTATTTCGTGCCCGTGTTACTCGTTTATCGAATCATAAAAAACAAAAAGATATTTTAGATTGCTTTTATGAAAAAATGTCTATCCCTCCATATGACCAAATAGAGGCCCTTGCTTTATTACGTAAAATTACAGAACTTTTAAAAGAATACGTGAATAATGAAGGGGTATCCAATAGTATATTAAATATTGTTAAGGATATCAAAGATTTAAATAAACTTACGGATTTAGTTGTTGCCTTTTTACCAATTTCTTTTGCCCGCAAACTTCTTTATGTAGAAGAAATGAATCCTGTTATACGTGGTAGAGAATTACTTTCCGATTTAAACCTAGAACTGCAAGTAGCAAAACTAGAAAAACATATTGAAGAAAAGTTTCAAAATGGCCTAGAAGAAAGCCAAAAAGAGTTTATTTTAAAAGAAAAATTACGTGAAATTCAAGAAGAATTAGGTGAAACCAATTTCAAACAAGAAGAGGTAGAACATTATAGAAAATCATTAGATGACTTACAAATTCAAAATGAAAAAGTCGTTTTGAAAATCAAAAATGAAATCAAAAAATTAGAACTCATGAATGAGGCAAGCCCTGAAATTTCTAGTATTCGTAATTATTTGGATTGGATGATTAATCTACCTTGGGAAAAAGAAAGTACCGATGAAACGGATTTAGAAGTCATTCAAAAAAAATTAGATAAAACGCATTATGGGTTAAAAAGAGCAAAAGAAAAAATTATTGAATATATAGCAGCCAAAAATCGTAATGAAAATGTAAATGCACCTATTCTTTGCTTTATAGGACCCTCAGGAGTTGGAAAAACAACGCTTGCTAAATCAATAGCAGATAGTTTAAATAAAGCATTCTATAAAATCAGTGTAGGAGGTTTAAACGATAGTGCCATATTAACAGGGTATAGAAGAACGTATCTTGGTTCTAGTCCAGGAAAAATTATAGAAGGATTAAAAAAATGTGGAACAAAAAATCCGGTTCTCTTAATTGATGAAGTTGATAAGATGGTAAAAGACTATAAAGGAGATCCATCAAGTACTCTTTTAGATATTTTAGATAAAGAACAAAATCAAAATTTTGTGGATCACTACATTGAAGAAGAATTTGATTTATCACATGTATTCTTTATTTTAACAGCCAATCGTAAAGACGATATTCCTTTAGAGTTATTAGATCGTTTAGAAATTATTGAATTATTTAGTTATACTTTGGAAGAAAAAGTATGGATTACAAAAAAATATTTACTTCCTAGAATTTATGCAGAACACAAATTAACTATTAAAAATATTCGCTTTAGTGATGCTAGTCTAAAAGAGATTATTACCTGTTATACAAATGAAGCTGGTGTAAGGGATTTATATAGAGTTTTAACAAATATTGTACGTAAATGCATTGTTAAAAATGTGTTAGAAAATGTGAAAGTAAATCATGAGATGCTTCTTACTTTATTAGGACCTAGTAAATATGAAAATCTCTCTTTGATTGAAAAAGGGTATCCCGGTATTACGAATGCTCTAGCTGTTACAAGTCGTGGAGGAATGGTTCTACCAATCGAATGTTGTTTTTATGAAGGTAGTGGTAAAATAAATAGCACCGGTTCTATTGAAAAAACTATGGAAGAAAGTATTCATGTAGCAATAAGTTATATTATGAGTCATAAAGAAGAATTTAAAATTAATGATTATTTTTTTAAAACCAAAGATATTCATATTCATATGTTAGAAGCTGATATGAAAAAGGATGGACCTAGTGCAGGAGTTAGTATTACAACAGCATTAATTAGTCTTGCTACTAATAAAGTTGTCAATAGTACAATTGCAATGACCGGTGAAATTACTTTACTTGGATTTGTAAAAAAAGTAGGTGGCCTTAAAGAAAAATTAATTGGGGCTTATCACGATGGAATAAAAACTATATTCATTCCAAAAGAAAATCATAATGACTTAATTGAAATTCCAAAAGAAGTATTAGATAAATTAAAAATTATAGAAGTAGAAAAATATGCAGAAATCTATCAAGAATTATTTCAATAGATTTCTTTTTTCTTGTTGTAAAATACAACAGATGTGTGATAAAATGAATTTAAGATAGAGGAGGAAATAAAAATGAAAAAGATAGAAAA
>CANROY010000047.1 GCA_947632355.1 uncultured Bacilli bacterium | reverse complement strand
GAAAAAGAAGATTAAAAATCTCACTCATTAATCTTCTTTTTGGTGTTTTAATTTATTTTAGCTGTGAATAGTAACAATTTTTTACAAAATAAACTTCATACCAAATCAAAAACATATAAATATTATAAATTTTTCTACCATTGTTCTTACTATTCGTATAGTGTTCATTTAGTAATCGGTTAATGAAATCAGAATCGAAGAATTCAGAAACAAATGGTTTTTCAAACATTTCCTTAACCATTTTATAATATTTTTCTTCTCTTATCCATTTGGAAAAAGGAACCGGAAAACCTAGCTTTCTTCTTTTTGACCATTCCTCCGGTATTTTTTCATGAGCAATATCACGGAATAGATATTTGGTTTGTTTCTTTTTTACTAAATATTTCGTTGGTATTTGTTTGGAATACGCAAATAAAACGCTATCTAAAAGAGGAACACGCAATTCTAAAGAATTGGCCATTGTCATTTTATCTGCTTTTAATAGTATGTCTTCTGGAAGCCAAAAATGCATATCAATATACATTTTCTTGGTAATATCATCTTGTTTTTTTACTTTATCATAATAAGGTTTTATGACATCACGAATCGTTTCATTGGTACGTAAATTTGGTGCTAATATTTCATTTGCTTCCTCTTCTGCTATAAAAGAACCGTGTCCGATATAACGTTCATAAAAAGGTCTTCCATAACGTTTTAACGTATTTTGCCCCGGAAAATGAGGTAACGGAGATACCAGTTTCGCAAGACCACTTCTTAATGGTAAAGGGACCTTTGTATAAAGACGTAACAAAAAAGGTTCATAGTATTCGTTATAGCCTGCAAACATCTCATCACTTCCCTCACCTGATAAAACAACCTTTACTTGTTCACTTGCAAGGCCTGATAAAAAGTATAAAGGTACTGTAGAAAGATTGGCGTGCGGTTCATCTGTGTAGTACATAATCGTTGGTAAAATATCAAAAAATTCATCACTACTAATTTTCTTTTGATAATTTTTAATATGAAGTAAATCCGATAATTCCTTGGCATACTTCGTTTCATCAAAACCTGGAATATCAAATCCTACAGAGAAAGTCTTATCTGGTTTTGCAACACTGACCACATAAGAAGAATCCACTCCACCAGAAAGATAAGAACCAACTTCTACATCACTCGTCATTTGATGGTATTGAACTGATTCTTCTAAAACATGCTTTAATTCCTCCTTATACGTTTCATACGGTTTCTTTGTTTTTTCATAATCCACTTTAAAGTATTCTTTAATTGTCATTTCTCCATCTTTGTATCGAAAATAATGACCTGGCTCTAGTTTAAAGACGTTTTTAAAAAATGTTTCTTGATGCACAGAATATTGGAAAATTAAATACATTTTTAATGCATCGGTATTTACTTCTTTTTGAAAATCAGGATGTTCTAAAAAAGCTTTTATTTCTGAAGCAAAGAAGAATTTATCTTCACTTGTATAGTAATAGAAAGGTTTTATACCAAAATGGTCTCTTGCACCAATGAGTTCCTTGGTTTTGGTATCATATAAAACGAAAGCAAACATTCCACGTAATCGAGAAAATAAATCTTCCTTATATTCTTCATAACCATGTACTAATACTTCGGTATCCGTTTTTGTTTTAAAAACATGTCCTTTCTTTTCTAAATCCTCCCTTAAACTTTCATAGTTATAAATCTCCCCATTAAAGACAACAACTAAAGTTTTATCTTCATTGTAAATAGGTTGCGAACCACTATTTAAATCGATAATGGATAATCTTCTATGCCCTAAAGCTACATCATCTGTAACATAGTACCCTTCTGCATCGGGTCCACGATGTTTGATACGGTCGGCCATTTTCTTAATGATTTCTTCTTTTTCTTTCTTCTTTCGTTTATCAACAAATCCTACTATTCCACACATTTTTTTCTATTCCTCATTTCCAATAACTGTTCTTATATTCTTTATAATAATGCCACCATCTTTTATGTAAAAGTAAGAAACGTAAAAAATTCTTATCGACCTTGGCAGACATTGGTTTTACAACAGACTTCCAAGAGTGTAAGGCTTCCTTTTTAAAGGCTTCATTCGTAATATATTTCTTGATAATTCCCTTAGGTACAAAAGAAAGTAAAACTTTATCGGTCAAAAATTGATAGGAATTTTCTTTGTGTTCTAGCACATCTTCTACTAAAACTTGTACTAAGTTCTTACCCATTGGTGTTACATAATAACTGCATCTTCCCTGACGAGCATTAATTTCTAAAACTTTGAATGTATTATCACGTTCATCGTATTTCATATCTACTTCTGCAAATCCGGTATAATGGATACTTTCCATAAATTCACGAATATCTTCACTCATTTTTAAAGGATCTCCGTTTGTTGTATTAAAGCCATTTATTAAAACCGCGGCATTCCCAACCATTGACTTCGTACGTTCTTGTAAACCAATTTGAGCAAAACTAATAAACTCTACTTTTCCTTTTGTATTCACATAAACAACGGCATCAAAAAGATAGGAATCATCTCCTGGAATAAATTCTTGCAAAATCATTTTATCTTTGTAGCCATTTTCTTTAATTAAAGTTAAGGTACAATTTAATTCTTCTTCATTTTCTATCTTATAAATTTTATTTTTTCCAACAAATTTAAGATGGTTGTATTCTACAACATTGGCAGGTTTTAAAATACAAGGATAGGTCATTTTAGGAATTGCATCCATTTTTTCCATAGCGTAATAAATCGTTTTTGGAAATTTTAAAACCGATTTTTCATACGTTTTATAAAAGTTTTCTTTATTCGTTAAACTCTTAATAACCTCTAAATCCGGATAGTTAAAAGCAAATTGTTTACTAAGTTTCTTCTTATTTTTGGCAATAAATTCAACATAGGTTTCATTCGTACTGATTAAGACAATTTTTTTATTTGGGTGTTTTTTAGCAAAAGTTTCTAAAATCTTTAAAAACTCTTCTTCTATCCATATATTTTCTTCATAAGAAACGTTTAAAATATTAGAAAACTTGGTAAAAGCCAAGCGATCTTTCCCTATGACATAAGCTTTTTTATGATACGCTTCATAACAGCATCTTGCCATATAGTACGCATTGGCATCCGTTCCTAAAATCAGTACTTCAAAATCCATTTTGTCATTCCTCCTAGTATTTTATTTCGACTTCGCCATTTTCTTCCTTATGTACTCTTGGTACACGGTCGGTGATTTGGTTAAATAAATGGTACGCGTTGATACCTAGTCTCCCTGTAACTTCTCGTATAGAAATAGTATCTCCAAAAATTTCTACTTTATCTTTTACTTTTACGTTTTTATCAACAAGAACCATTAGCATATCCATTGAATCAGAAACAATCGGATATTTTTTCTTGTGAATCGCAACAAAGCCAAACTCTTTTGTCACCCCGTCTGCGTATCCAATTGGAATTGTCGCAATAAAGCCATCTTGTTTTACTTTATAGGTATTATACCCAACCACTTCTCCTTTTAAAACTTTACGTATAGCGATAACCTCAGAATGTAAAGAAAATGCCGTCTTAACACGTAAATCATTTTCTAGAATCGTTTTGCTAATATGATTTCTTTTCACATAAAGACTTCTTTTTAGTTCTTGTAACTTTCCTCTAAGGCCTACCCCTACCTTGCGACTTCCACTAAAACCAAATAAAACAATTCCTAAACGAACACCATTTACAAAGGCAAGTTTTTCATGAGTTGCAAGTGTTAAACTTCTGTCTAAATGGACAATTGGTATACAACTCAAGTCAATTTCTTTTGTCAATTCTTTAAAAGTTTCTACTTGTCTATCGTAATAAATATCACGAACACCACTCGTTGCAAAATGACTATAAAGGCCTTCTAAAACCAACTTGTCATTTTTCTCAATAATCTTAACAGCTTCTTTTACTTCTTTACTGGATTTAAAGCCTAAACGATTCATTCCAGTATCGAGTTTTAAATGAATTTTAATTTCATAAGGCAAAGTTTGTTTATTTAACTCTTTTAAATACTCTAAACTCTCTATGGTAATAGTAATTTTGTTATTCATTACATCATCCATATATTCTAAAGGAATGGGTTCTAAAACTAAAATTGGTGTACTACGGGTCATTTTACGGACACTAATAGCTTCTTCTAAAGAAGAAACCGCAAAGTAGTTAATACCACCCTTTAATAAGTTTTGAACGACACGAATCCCGTGATGATACGCATTATTTTTAACAACTGCAAAATAATACGTATAGTCTTTATACTTTTCTACGATTTTTTTAACATTTTCTTCTAAAACGGGGCCATCAATAACAGCATAGGTTTTACGATACATACTTAATCACCTTTTCTACATTATTATAACGAAAATAAAAGAAAAAGAAAAGAAGAAGACTTTTATTTCAAAAAAATTTCTTAAATCGATGAATTTCGACATCCCAAAAAGTTATAATAGCCACTTATGAACAAAGATTTTTTTATAATTAATGGTTATCCTTTGGATGATAATCAAATCAATGCTATTGTAAAGGCAAGTACACACTCCTTAATCGTAGCAGGAGCAGGAAGTGGAAAAACACTCACAATGATTGGTAAAATTAAGTATTTATTAGAAATCAAAAAGGTAAACCCTCAAGATATTTTGTGTATTTCGTTTACCAATGAATCCACAAATAGTTTAAAAGAAAAGATTAAAAATCCTTTGATACCGGTTTTTACTTTTCATAAACTTGCCATAGACATTTTAAAAAAAGAAGATATTTATTATGAACTTGCACCACCCACTCTTTTAGAAAGTGTGATTCACAACTTTTTCCAAGAACAACTTTATACCCATCCTTTTTTAAAAAAACAGTTCTGTTTGTTAACGAAAAAGCTATTTCTAACGAAAAAGAAGTATCTCCATTTTTTAGAAACACAAGAACATAAAGAAAGCGAGAAATTAATTGCTACTTTTATTTCTTTATACAGTACCAATAATTTAACGAAAGAAGATTTTAAAACGTTTTTTAAAAGCAAAAAAGGAAATCCTCTTCTTTTCATCATCTATGCTATTTTAGAAAGTTATCAAAAAGAAAAAGAAGAAAACCATTACTACGATTTTGATGATTTAATTAAAAAAGCCATGGAATGTTGTCAAAAGAAAAAAGTGTGTACCTATAAAGAAATTATCATTGATGAGTTTCAAGATACATCGAAATTACGTCTTGATTTTATTACAACGGTCGTACAAAATAGCAATGCTCATTTAACTGTCGTCGGAGATGATTTTCAATCGATTTATAAATTCTCCGGTTGTAACTTAAACATATTCTTAAACTTTCAGGAATACTTTAAAGGTGCAGAAACTTTTAAACTCGAAAACACCTATCGTAATAGCCAAGAATTAATTCACGTAGCAGGAGATTTCGTTATGCAAAATAAATACCAAATCAAAAAGGATTTAAAAAGTCCTAAGAGGTTAGAAAAGCCCTTATGGTTTTGTTACTATTGGAACCCTCAAAAAGCTCTTCTAAACGTTATAGGTCGCATAACTGACGGAGAAATCTTAATTCTAGGTAGAAACAACTTTGACATTTATTCCTATTTACCCAAAGAAAAAATAGTTTGGAGGGATAATGGTTACTTTACTTTTGATACGATTGAGAAACCTTTGCGTTATTTAACCATCCATAAATCCAAAGGGTTAGAAAGTGATCATGTTATTCTAATCAATTTAATTGATGGAGAATTAGGGCTTCCTGCCAAACGACCTACCAATAAAATTTTAAACCATCTTCAAGATAAAGAACTCTTTTTATACGAAGAAGAAAGAAGACTTTTCTATGTTGCTCTTACAAGAACTAAAAATGAATGTTTCCTCCTCATTCCCTACTTAAATCCTTCGATGTTTATTAAAGAAATTAAAAAATACAAATCCTTTATTCAGAATTTGTACCTATAAACTTTTTTCTTTGGTTGGAAGTTCCATTGTATAACCAAGTTTTGTTAATTTCTCTACATTTAAATGTAGGGAATTTTGTTGTTTAAACATACGATTTAAGTATTGATTGCTATCCTCTGTAAAATATTGTTCTATCATTTCAGGTTGGTTATAAATGAAACGTAAAGCAAATCCTAAACCATAGATTTTAGCATATTCTTTATTTAGTTTGATATAACCATTTTTTAAGATTTGCGAAGCCATCATTTGCCCTTGTTGTGTTTGACATACAAAGTAACCAGCTTCCGGAGGAATCGCATTCTTTACTTTTGTTAAACCATGATGACAACGATTTAAAGTGAAAAATTGGCGATAGGTAATATCTACTAAGTAATGTTGCATAAATAAAATATCATTTTCTTTTATAGGAATAGCTACTGTACCAAAATAATGTGTCGGTGTTGTTCTTCCTGTAAAAATCGTATCATCATTTACGGTAATGGATAAACCTAAAGCTTCTAATAAATTCATAGAAAGTTCTTGGGCTAGTTTACAACATCCTTTTAAGTTATGGGTTCTTAAATCGACTTGCATCCTATTCATAAAATTTTTACGAGTATTTAAAACAACGTATTGTAGTATTGTTTGGGCTTCCTCTTCGGTAATACCATCCTTTATTTGTTCTTTATTATGTTCTAAAACTTCTTGTAAATGTTCGATAGCACTACCTATTTTTTCTTCTTCCATTTCCATAAGTATAGGTTCACTATCAAGAATATAAAGGGATTCTAATACATTTTGTAAAGATATATCAAAAAGATCTAAATTGTGTTTAGAACAATATTCATAATACTTAGTAAGTAATGCATCCAAATTTTCTATCTTTTGCGGGTAATTAGGTTTTTGGGCAACTTCAAGAATATAATCACGATATTTTTTTTGCACATTCAAAATTTCTTGTTCTAACTCCATAGAAAAATCCCCTTTATCTATTTTTTAATTCTATAAGTATTCTATCATATTTTTTAGTAATTTAACATTTATTTTTTAAATCCATTAAAAAAAGCGTATTTCTACGCCTTATTTCGTTTTTTTACTTACTGCACTTATAATTTCATTCTTTGTATAATTATTATATGCAAGTACGATTAAAACCCCAACCGTTGCAATAATAATATTCCAAATAATGATAGATGCGTTAGAAGAACCTTTTTCTTCTTTTTCCTCTTTATTCATTTCTTCAAAAACATCATAGCGATCTTTACTATTATATAAATCTTCTATAGCATTATGAAGTGTTTCTTTATCAGTACTTTCATCAAAACCTAACATATGTTGATTTCCTATAATAATTAATGGCACTGCTCCAATATCATTTGGATCCGTGATTCCTAAAAATGCATCCACTTTTTTTAATAAATTTAGATTATCTTTACTATTCCATGTTTCAAAGGATACAACTTTAAAATATTGACCATCATTTTTTACTAAATCATTTCCTAAATAAGTTAAAAAATTTTCACAAAAATGACAACCTCTTCCTCTAAATATATAGATCGTTATTTGATTATCATTTTCACTATAATTACTTAAATCATAAGTAAAGTTTGAATTATAACTTTGTTCATCTTTTAATGTTTCTTCTAAATTCAATGTATTATACTTCGATAAATCTATTTTTTCAGCAAATACACGTGTTGGTAAAATAAGCATTAATGCCATAGCAATCGTTACGACTAATTTTTTCATACTACATCCTTCTTTCCTCAATCTATTATAATAGTAGATATTTAAAAAACTCTTTAGAAAAGAGTTAATAACTTAATTGGTGCCCAAGGCCGGACTTGAACCGGCACGGGCTTTAACACCCGCAGGATTTTAAGTCCTGTGCGTCTACCTATTCCGCCACTTGGGCATGGGCACTTGTCTTAATTAACTAAGACTACTTTAGTATAATATTAAATTTTAAAATAATCAACCCTTTTTTAAACAAAAATTTCGTTTTTTTAGGTTGACACGTTAAAATCGACTATGGTATAATCAATTTGTCGCTGGAGGAATACCCAAGTCTGGTTGAAGGGACTGGTCTTGAAAACCAGGAGGTCGCGTGAGCGGCGCAGGGGTTCGAATCCCTTTTCCTCCGCCATT
>CANROY010000046.1 GCA_947632355.1 uncultured Bacilli bacterium | reverse complement strand
AGAATGTAAAGAAGAATATTGCCAAAAAAATTTAAATATTCAATCTCAAAAAATAACTATATTAATGAAATTAGGAAAATATCCAAAAGCATTAGAAGAATGTAAAAAAGAATATTGCGAAAAGAATTTAAGTATTCAATCTCAAAAAATAACTATATTGATGAAATTAGGAGAATACGAAAAAGCATTGGAAGAATGTAAAAATGAGTATTGTCAAAGCAATTTAAATATTCAGTCTCAAAAGATAACTATATTGTTGGAACTTGAAAAATATCCAGAAGCTTTAGAAGAATGTAATAAAGATTTTTGCCAAAACAATTTAATCATTCAATCTCAAAGAAAAGCACTAGCAAAACTTGATAAAAAAGAGATAGAAACTTGTTTTATAGCTACATCGAATAATCAAAATATCTATTTAACAAAATTGTATTTTGATAATATAACTATGGAAGAAATCGAAGAAGCTAATATAAGTGCTTTTGAAAAAATGATTTTAAAGATAGCTTTTTACAATAAGTACAATAAAGTAGTAGGAATTCAATATTTTAAAACATTAAAAAGAAATAATATTCTATCAAAAGAAGAATTAAAAATAGTGAATAAATTGTATGAAAAATTAATAGGAAAAACAATATTTGATATTACAATTTATTGCCAAATTTTAAACGGAAGCATAGATTTTTCTTACATTCCAACAATCAAAAAAGAAGAAAATTCAGAAATCATTTTACAGAAAAAAATTGTACAATCGCAAGTAAAAAAAGAAAAGAAACTACAAAAACAACCTATAAAAATGCTTGTTCAAGAAGGAAAAAGAATTAGTCGTTATGATAATCATGCTATTGTTATAAATAAAACAGTAAAATATGCAGAACAAGAAATACTTTTAAAAGATGTATTTGTTCAAGAAATAGAAGAAATACAAAAATATCTTTATTTAGAAATGAATAATGTTGAAAAACAAATGAGAGCAATTAAAGCATGGGATAACTTTGAAAATTTAATTTATAAAAAAGCGAGTGATTCCAAAGCTTATGAACATCTTTTATATATTATAGAAGTTTTTAAGAAAAATAACCTTATAAAAAGCAAAGAACTTGTAAGAGAAAGAGTAATCAAAAAATGATTATTCTTTTTTACATTATTTTACAAAAAAAGTTTATCTTTAATTGACACTTTTAACATTAAAATATTAAACTTGAGATAGTAGAGGTGTGATACGAAATGAATGTAAATTTTAAAATTGCTACGGTTTCGGATGTTCGAGGAATTGTCGATTTATGCAACGAATGCTTTGAAGAGGACACAAAGTATGAAGAAGCTATAGAACTTTTTCAAGAATATAGTGATCGTAATCAAATTTATGTAGTAGGAGAATTAGATGGTAAAATTATTGCTCATACAAGAATCGCTGTAGTACCAACCATCTTTAAAGATATGAATACTTTTGCCATATTAAACCACGTTTGTGTAAAACCTGAATATCGTAAGCATCATATTGCTACGAAAATGTTAGAAGTAGTTCAAAGTGTGTGTAAGAATCATAATTGTACAGCTATGAAGTTATGGAGTAGAAATTTTCGTATTCCTGCTCATACGTGTTATAAAAAATTTGGATTTATTCCTGATGATTCTACATTCTTTAGTATAGAAATTTAAAAAAGGAGTTTAGTCGTATGAAAATATCAAATGTTTATATAGGTGGTTGGTTCCAAAGAACCATGTTACAATTAACAGAAATCTATGATTTTTTAAGAGAAGCCAAAACAAAATTAGATTTGGATCCGGGAAAATTATTAAGTTTTCGTAAAGAATTAGCGATTGGTAAAATTGATTATGGAGTAGATGGAGAAGAATACATTGAATTTACGACTGCTTATGATATATCCGTTAAAATTTACGAAGATGGTTTAATTTGTCTAAATAATCATAATGTTAGTGAAGATACATTATTTGCTGATTTAGAAAAAGTAACAGATTATTATGAAAATAAACTATCTCCGGCTTTTAATTATCTGTTTAGTTTAGGAGCCCCTGTTCCCAAAGAACTTGCTCATATTGAAACCGTCTATCCGTATTTTATTGTGATTGATAAAGCAACAAAAGCCAATATTGCGGATTTACTTGCTCGAACGGAGAAACAAAAATATTTTGAATTTAATAATGATCGCTATGATGTTGTAAGAGGAGATAAATATTATTTTATTAACAATAAAAAATCTTCTTTAGATAAAATAGAAAAATATATTGAAGAACAAATCTTTATACGTGAATTTAAAGGTCAAATGCATCGTTATTTAAATTTACATCGTATTATATGGGAGAAAATTGATAAAGTTAAAGAAAATGCTCATGTTAAGGGTGCAGATATTGTTAAGTTTAATAGTACATTAGAAGGTTATGCTAAAACCATTAACTTAATTGATGGAAGAATTAATCAAATGGGTACTTATATTTCTACTCGTGAAAAGATTGCCAAGAGTGATAAAGAATTGACAGAATTCTTAGCCATTTCTGGGTATCGTTTCGAAACCTTACGTGATACTTTAGATTATATTAAATATTTGTGGGATATGACGCAAACATATGTGTCATCTGCTCAAAAATTATTTTCTAGCTTAAAAAGCGATGTTACAAGTAAATCTATTAATAGTTTGACGATTGTTACTAGTATGAGTGCTGGTGCATCCATTATTGGACTAATTACAAAATCAGAACCAGATTTCACTATTTTTGGACTTGTTTATTTCTTTATTCTTGCTATTCTTGGTTGGGGATCAACAAAATTGTTAACTTACATTTCTAAAAATAGACATTATGAAATAGCAGATATAGAGTATGACAAACATATTGATGAATAAGGAATGTATTTTCCTTTTTCTTTTGCTATAATAATGAAAAAGGTGTTTATATGAAAAAAGAATTATTAAGTCCTGTTGGAAATTTAGAATGTTTATATAGTGCCATTCATAATGGTTGTGATGCAGTTTATTTGGGTGGTAAGAAGTTTGGAGCAAGAGCATTCGCCGATAACTTTACCGAAGAAGAAATGATTTATGCTATTAAATATTGTCATCTTTATGGTGTAAAGATCTATGTGACTGTAAACACGATGCTTTATGAAACAGAAATAGAGGACTGTATTTCTTATATTCGTTTTCTTCATCAAAATAATGTCGATGCGTTAATTATGCAAGACATTGGTTTAATGAAAAGAGTAAGAGAACAATTTCCAAATTTAGAAGTACATGCTTCTACCCAAATGCATACGCATAATCTAGAACAATTAAAATTATTAGAAAGCCTTGGGGTCAAACGAGTTGTTCTAGCAAGAGAACTTTCTTTAGAAGAAATAAACAGTATGAAAACTACGATGGAAATAGAAGTTTTTATACATGGTGCTTTATGTATTTCCTATTCAGGTCAATGTTTGTTTAGTAGTCTACTTTTAAATCGAAGTGGCAATCGTGGTTCTTGTGCAGGCATTTGTCGCCTTCCTTTTAAACTGGTAGAAGAGAACAATACACTACCACTTGATGAGGAATATTTATTAAGTCCTAAAGAATTTGCAACGTTTGACCAATTTGATGCTTTAATGCGTTCCAATATCACTTCTTTTAAAATTGAAGGAAGAATGAAAAGCCCTTCTTACGTTGCTTATACAACAAGACTTTATCGTAAACTGATCGATTCTTTCGAACAAAACCAACCTGTTACCATTACCGAAGAAGAAAAAGACAAATTAAAAGTGTTGTTTAATCGTGGATTTACCAAAGGACATTTATTTCATGAAACCAATAACGATTTAATGAATGGTAAAAGTCCAAATCATCAAGGCATACCACTTGGTCGTGTTTTAGAAACAACAAGTGAAAAAATTAAAATCCAATTAGATAGAGATTTACATCAAGAAGATGGTATTCGTTTTGTAAATGCCCAAAAAGGGTTTATTGTGAACTATCTATACGATGAAAAAGGAAAACTAATTAACAGTGCAAAAAAAGGGGATATCGTTTTTGTTAATAACAAAATTGATTTAAGAATGAAAGATTCCGTTGTAAAAACGATAGATTCTATATGGGAAAAAGAATTAAAAACGACCCAAGAAAAGAAAATTCTAATTGAAGGAAAAGTCATTGCCAAGAAGAATAAACCCCTTAAACTTTCTTTCTTTGATGGCGAAAATACAATAGAAGTAGAAGAGGGTATCCTAACACTTGCAAGTAACATTCCAACGACAAAAGAAATTGTTGAAGAAAAACTAAGTACGTTAGGAAATAGCCCTTTTGCTCTTGAAACTCTAGAAATCAAAATGGATGAAAATATCTTTATACCAATGAGTTTACTAAAAAGTGTAAAACATAAAGTAGTAGATGCTTTAATTCAAAAAAGAGAAGAAAAAGTACCACATCCATTTAAAGAAATCAAACAAGAAGCAAGAAAAGAATATGCTAGTGTTCCAACGAAAAATAGAAATATTCACGTGTTAGTACGGGATGAAGAACAACTAAAAGCTTGCTTAAAGTATGATGTTGCTTCTATCTATGTAACGGATGCTCTTCTTTATAAAAAGTATAAACAAGAAGAAAATGTTTATCTGCGTCTTCCAAGAGTTAAGAATACTTTTACAAAATTAGAGGGAGAAAAACTTTTGGTTGGAGAGAGTGGCTCTCTTTACAAATATGGACAAGAAAATATTTGTGTTACGGATTCTTATTTCAATGTAGCAAATCACTATAGTTTTTCTTATTTAGAATCTTTGGGTGCCAAACGAATTACTTTGTCCATCGAAAATAGTAAAGAACAAATAGAAATTTTAACGAAGAAAATTGAACATAAAGAAAAAATAGAACTCTATATCTATGGAAAACTAGAAGTTATGGTAATGAAATATTGTCCTATCAATCGTTATTTAAATAAAGAAAAAACTTGTACCATTTGCCAAAAAGAAAAACACTATTACTTAAAAGACCGTAACGATAAATTATACAGGTTACTTCCTGAAGCTAAAGAAAATCACATTAATCATTTATTCTATTATGAAACATTTAATTATTTAAATGACATTACTTTCTATCAAAGTTTAGGAATCGAAAACTATCATTTAGAGTTTTTAGAAGAAACTCCTAAAGAAATAGAGTCAATATTATGTAAAATTAGTAAATGTAAAATTTAAGTAAACTAAAGTAAAAGTGAAGTAAAATTATTTATAGCTTTACTTTTTTTTGCTATCCTATAAATAGAATAATAAGGAGTGATTATTGTGAAGGCACCAAAAGTTTTAGAGCACATAAAACCTGCACATATTGCTTGTACAAAAGAGGAGATTGCACCAATTGTTGTCATGCCCGGAGATCCTCTACGTGCAAAATATATTGCAGAAAACTTCTTGAGTGATGCGAAACTTGTAAGTGATACAAGAAATATGTTTATTTTTACAGGAACTTATAAAGGGGTACGCATAACCGTTATGGGTTCTGGAATGGGAATGCCTAGTATGAGCATTTATGCTTTCGAATTATTCTATTTCTTCGGTGTAGAAAAAATAATTCGTGTTGGAACTTGTGGAGGATTAATTCCTGAGTTAAATGTTCCTGACCTTATTGTTGTAGACAGTGCTTATAATGAAGGAAACTTTGCTTATTCTTATAATGGAGACCCAACGCATTTGGTATATCCAAGCAAAACATTAAACGAAACCATTAAAGAAACAGCAAAAGAATTAAACTTACACACCTTTAGTGGTACTGTTATGAGTACAGAACAATTTGGCTTTTACAGTGATAATGAACATGTACTAGCTAGAGTTCCAAAAACAATCAAAATTATTGCAGAAGAAATGGAAGCATTTGCTTTATTTCATATAGCAGACTCATTCGAAAAACAAGCTTCTTGTATCCTTACGGTAGTTGATAGTAAATTTAGTGATGAATTTATGAGTCAAGAAGATCGTGAAAAATCATTAAATGAATCAATTACTCTAGCCTTAGAATCAATCATCAAATAAAAAGACCGTTTGGTCTTTTTATTTTGGGTTAATTTGTTTGTTTTACTTTATCTTCTTCATAAGGAACATCCTCTTCGCAAATAATACTTTTTGTATAAGGATTTCTTATGTCTGTTCTATAAAGAATATAATCAACACTAGTATGATAAAAATCAGCAAGTTTGTGTAAAGTTTCAATTGGTATATTAATTTTTTCAAGTTCATAACGACTATAATTAGATTGGTCGATATTTAAAAGGCTTGCAATGTCTTTTTGCAATAAATCCTTATCTTCCCTTAATTCCCGTAATCTATTCATTTTTCCCACCATTTAAATTTTACAATAGGTATATTCTGCATATTGACTTTTAGGTATATTTTACCTATAATGAATTTATAAGTAAAATATGTTAATACTAGATTTAGAGAGGTTAAAAATATGAAATTGCAAAAATATATAAAAAATAAAAAGCAAAAACAAATAGTGATAGCAAGTATAATAGGAATTGTGTTTTTAATTGGTGGAATTGTCTTATATAATACATTTGCACTTTATAAAGAAGAGCAAAGTTTTAATGTTTTGCAAGGAATTGTACCTGATTTTAACAGAGGAGATTTGAAACTCGCTATTACAGTCAATGGAGAAAAGAAAGATGTAATACCTGATAAAGGTAATTACAAAGTAGAAGTAAATTGTGATCAAGATGCAAAAGGAAATTGGAATTACAGTAAATGGCAAGTAGAGGTAAGTAGTTTTAGAAGTGGAACTAAATGCGATGTTATCTTTACTACAACAACAGAATCAATTCCAAGCATTGGAAGCACAGGTACAATTTATTTTAGCCAAAATGGTGATTTCACCGAAATTATTGAATCTTTAGGTAAACAACCAAGTGATTTTACAGCTAGTAACTTTAGAGCTTTGATAAATAGTTTTAGTTCTAATATGGGGCGTACAATTGCAAGTAATGGTCAACCTGCTTCTAGATCTAATTCAATAACCTATAGTAATGGAAAAGTATCAATTTCAGGTTCAATAAGTTTAGGGGCATATGTCGGTGATTCGTCGCAAGAATGGGGTTATTCTTCTTCATCCATTTCTGTGTCAGGATATGCATTTGACCCTAGCAGTACACCGTTTGCAAATTAACTTAATAGATGCAGATATTTGATAACAAAAAGTTTTTGACAAAACTAAAAAATTATATTTATTTTTTGAACAAATTTATTGTAACTATAAGGATATAGGGCTTATTTTATTTTTTTAATTTAAATTAGAATTTATATTAAAACAGGCTTATTAATTTTAAAATATAATTTTGGAAAATATAATTTTTTTTACAATAAATAAAAATATATGATAAAATAGAAGTATAATACGAGGAGGAAGCAAGTATGAAGAAATTCAAGAATAACCTCCCAACCATTGAAAGACCAATGGGGGGGGGGTATATTAGAAAGTAGAAAGAACCCAAAGGAACTTCAAAGGTTTAACAAAAATAAGAAACAAAAACAAATACTAGTAGGAAGCATAATAGGAATTTTGCTTATTGTTGGAGGTATAAGTCTATACCGAAGTTTTGCGTTGTATAAAGAAGCAAAAACGTTTGATGTTTTACAAGGTACTGTACCTGATTTTAGCAGGGGAGATATAAAGTTAGCTATAACTTTAGAAGGGAAAGAAGCAGAAGAAATACCTCCAAAAACTGAAGATACTAATTATGATGTAACAGTAGAATGTGATAAAGGAGCAAAAGGAAGTTGGAATTATAATAAATGGCAAATTGAAGTAAAAGAATTTAAGAAAGGAACAAAATGTAATGTCTCTTTTACGACAACAGAAGAAGAAATGCCTAATATTTCAAGTGATATCAATGCTTATTTAGTTGGTAGTATATCAAGTAATACTGCAAGTAGTCGTACATTTAACTGTACTTCTATTCCCGGTTGGACTAATTTTAAAAATGAAGAATTTTTTGTAAAAAATATTAGTGCATATGGGGGTGTTGGTAATGCATCCTCTAATCAATATAAAACAATAGCAACTAATAATATTTTATTTAATTATGATCAGAAAACGGGAATGTTAACAGTATCAAATCTAGCTATCAATGGAGGAGGAATAGCAACTATAATGTCTGCTTCAATTTATAATGCAGATATATATGTTATACCCGGAATAAAAATCCAACAATAGGGTTATATAATTTTTTTCTTAATATTTTAGAAAACTTAATAGATTTCTTAAAATGAAAAGGAGAGTAATTCTTCTTTTTCTTTGGTTGAAAAAAATTACAAATAATAGTAAAATGAAATTAGCATAGGAGGAAGCAAGTATGAAGAAATACAAGAATAACCTCCCAACCATTGAAAGACCAATGGGGGGGGGGGTATATTAGAAAGTAAAGGAAAGAACC
>CANROY010000045.1 GCA_947632355.1 uncultured Bacilli bacterium | reverse complement strand
AAATTTGTAAATAATTTAGGATCATTTATTTGAAATAATCTTTCTTCAAGTTTTGAAAAATTAATTTCTGTTGTTTCTATGTGTATATGATTTATCATAACAAAACATCTCCTTTTTCTAGTTATAGAATAACAAAAGAAGTGGCAATATATATGTCAGTTATAAAAATTTTCTAAAATTTCTATTGATTTAATTCGATTAATATAAAAGTGTCTGATTTCTTCTTTCAATTCACAATAAGCAGCAACTCCCCATTCATTTCCTAGAAGAATTAAATCATAAGGGTGAATCGTTCTTTTTGAAATACTTTTTTCATCTTTAGAATAATATTCAATCAAACATTTTCTCTTTTCTTTTATTGCTCGATTTATTAAATTCAAAAAATCTTTATTCTTAACATTGATGGCATTTGGTGTAATAAATCTTTTTGGAACATTAATATTTTGATTTAAAACATAACCTCCATATGGACCTTTAATCGTATCAATATAAATGCCGGCTTTTTCTATTTCCTCTTTATAAACTCGTATCATTCTAGGGGATACTTCTAGTTTTTCAGATAATTCTTGAATACTATATTTTCTTCCAGAACTTAAGTATTCAAGCATTGTAAGAACGTTACTAATTTTAGACATAGTATACCTCCTAAATAACGTTATCTATTATAGCACTTTTCTAAAGAAAAACTACTCTTCAATTTAAATTTTCATATTTTTCACCAACTACTCAAAATCAAATTGAATAACATACTCCAAATTTTAGTAAACAAAAATGTAAAACCTATTCATTTATGGTAAAATAAAGGCATAGGTGATGTCAATGAATATTATAAAAGTTAAAAACATTTCAAAAGAATATAAAATATCGAAACACGAAAATGGATTCATTGGATATATAAAACACATTTTAAATCCTAAAACTGAAACTTTTAAAGCCGTTCAAAATATTTCTTTTGAAATCAAAGAAGGAGAAATTGTTGGCTACTTAGGTGAAAATGGTGCTGGTAAAAGTACAACCATTAAAATGTTAACAGGATTATTAACACCAACAAGTGGTGAAATTGAAGTTAATGGAATTGTTCCCTATAAAAATAGAATAGAAAATAATTTTCAAATAGGGGCTGTCTTTGGTCAAAAAACGCAGTTATGGTGGGATTTACCTGTTATAGAATCCTTTAAACTAATTGGTAGTCTTTATAAAATGTCCAAAAAAGAATACGAAAGTAATCTCAATTGGATTATTGAAAAATTAGAATTACAGGAATTATTAAATAAACAAGTAAAAAATTTAAGTTTAGGTCAAAAAATGAAATGTGAAATAGCAGCAACATTTTTACATAAACCTAAAATCGTTTATTTAGATGAACCAACAATAGGATTAGATGTTTTAGTAAAAGAAAATATAAGAAAATTTATAAAAGAAGTCAATAAAGAATTTCATACAACTATCCTATTAACTACACATGATATTAAAGATGTAGAAGAATTATGTGATAGAATCATTCTTATTGATAAAGGTTGTATAATTTATGATGGTAGTATTAATACTTTTAAGATTAAATATTCCAATAATGATTTTGTCACTATATTTAAAAAAGAAAGCGAATCTTATATTGCCAAGATTAAAATGAATAACGAAATGCAAATTGTAGAAGAAACAAAAAATTATATAAAAATTAAATATAATTCCCAAAAAATTTCAATTGTCGAGATAATTGATTTATTTAAGAAATATTATACGATTGAAAATGTTGAAACCAATGAAGCAAAATTTGAAGAAATATTAAAAGATATTTATAGAGGTCATACCAATGTTGAATAATTATTTTGGTATTATTAAATCTTCCTTTAAAAAAGGATTTGTTTATAAAATTGATAATCTTTTATCTATTGTGAATCGAATTATTGAAGTTTCCGTATTAATATTTATTTGGAAAGCCATATATGGTGGCACTGTTTCAATAAATGGTATGAATTTAGAAACCTTAATCGTATATTATGCAGTTGCATATTCCCTTAATCATATTATGACTTGGGGTATTAATGAATATATAGCATCTAGTATTAAAAATGGTAGAATAAATATGGAATTACTATATCCCATAGATTATATGAAATACTTTTTTTGTTATAAACTAGGTATGGTTTTAAGACAAGTTATGATTATCTCTATGCCCACTTTTATTATCTTATCTGTGTTATTTCATATAAATTTATCTTTTCATTTTATCAATATCTTATTTTTCGTTTTAATCACATTTTTATCAATCATCATAATCTTTTTTATAGAGTTGATTTTTGGATTAATGACATTTTATACAACATCAGATTGGGGATTACAAGTTCTAAAAAAATCACTCATTACAATACTATCCGGTGCAATTGCTCCGTTAGAATTTTTTCCAACCATTATAGCAAAGATAATGAATATTCTTCCTTTCACTGATTTAATCTATAGTCCTACTACAACATTGCTAGGTATGAATTCAATTACGGGCATTTCTATCATTTTAATAAGACAATTTATTTGGATACTAGTATTGTATAGTATTTCAAAAGTAATATACAATACAGCAATTAAAAATATTACAATTTATGGAGGTTAGTATGAAGAATATTTTATATAATATGAAAATGTATTTTATGATGTTTAAAGCATCAATAAAATCTTTAGCAGAGTATAGAGTTGACTTTATTATTGGAATCATTTCTCAAATTTTTTATGAACTTATAGAATTCATATTTATCTTAATTCTATTTAAAAATACAAATACAATAAATGGATGGAATTTTTATGAAGTATTACTACTATATGGATTATTAAATATAGCACTAGGTTATGTTGATTTGTTCTTTGATGAAATGTATGAAGTTGGACCCTATTATATTAAAGATGGTACTTTTGACTTAATCGCATTAAGACCTGTTCATCCAATAATTAGTATTATGTCCAAATCACAATCTGTAACTTCTTTTGGATATATTATTATCGGAATGATTATGACCATTTTTTCTTTAATTAAATTAAACATAATGATAAATCTTCAAACGCTATTGTTTATAGCATTTATCACTTTTATTGGTGGTATTATTATTGGAGCTATTATCACTATATTATGTGTTACATCATTTTGGGTTATGGATTCAAACGAAATAATGTGGAGTGCATTTACAATGTATAAATTTTCTGAATACCCTTTAAGTGTTTATAATAATTTTATTAAATTTATTTTAATATTTATATTTCCATTTGCTTTTGTATCCTTTTTTCCGGCAAGTTATTTATTAAATAAAGACTACGGAATGATTGCTTTTATAGCACCAATGATTGCAATTCTATTTTGGTTTATTGCAGTAAAACTTTGGAATTGGGGATTGAAACATTATAAAAGTAGCGGAACATAAGAACTAAAAAAGTACCAATTTCATGTTTGAAATTGATACTCTTTATTTTAAGTCTAAATTTATAGACAAATTTCTAAAATGGAGGACCTAGTCGGATTTGAACCAACGATCAGGGAGTTGCAGTCCCACGCCTTACCACTTGGCTATAGGTCCATACTTAATTCATATGCACTTATTCTACAATAAAACGAATGGGTTGTCAATCTACGTTTATGATTTATTTTATGCAAAAAACCTACTTTAGTTGCAAACTAAAAAAACGGACTTAAAAATCCGTATTCTTATTTCAAATGAATTGCATAGCGTTGATTTCGAATCGTAACCAATAAATCTAAATAGTCCGCCGTCTTTATATCTTGTTTGACTTCAAATACATAAGCATCTTTTAATTGCTCTGTTGTTCTATTTTGTAAAGGTACAATGACAGTTTTATCTCCTTTTGTATAACGAAGACTCATAAAATCCTCAAAGAATTTATTTTGGGTACGTATTGTATTCGCATAAATCGAGTTTTCATCTAAACTGTAATCCGCTTTTAAAATGAAAAGCGTTGTTTTTTCTAAATTCGTTGTAACATTTGGTGTAATCTTATCACTTAAATTTTTACAATTTGTTGCTGTATAACAATAAGGATATTGATACGTATAACTATTTTGAATATCATAGGAATTTACTTTTAAAGTTGTAAAACCAATCGTTGTATTTTTTAAATTTACAATTTTATCACTATCCAATTGTTCTTCTTTTATTCGATCTACTTTTGATGGATTCAAACGAATATTTTTATACTTAGCAGCAATATCTCCTACTTTATAATCAATACTTTCTAAGATTTTAATTATATATTCATTCGTAAGTTCTTCTTCCGGAATTTCATACACCAAAACATAATAATTTTTCGTTTGTGGTTTTATTTTTTCTTCTCTATAAGGTGTTCCATAATCCGTAAAATATTCTCCTCTATCTAGAGTTGGATAAATATTCTTACCATTTAAAACTAAACGGAAATTGGTATAATCCAGTTCATAGCCAATCGTAGTACGATTTTCAATTAAAAGTTGTAAAGCCAAGTAATACTTTCCTTCGGTAATTACATTTCCATTTAAACCTAAATTTGTTACAATACTATCTGTAATTTGAATATTAAAATGATTGTGGGTCATACGGTCACTTTGACTATACGTTTTATTATAAACACCATAATGTAAGTATAATAGAGTTCCTATAGATATCACTACAACTGCTGAAATACAACCAAAAATAAATTTATTTTCTAGTATATAGTACTTCGTTTCTCGTAAGAATCTTCTAAAAGTTCTTTGGGCTTTATACCCTTCAATATTTAACTCAAATTCAAATTCTTCATTATCGATATCAGTGATTTCCATATCTTTTAAATCGTTAGCAAAATCAAATTTTTTAATATCAAAACCAATACCACGTATTAACGTATAGATAAAGAAGAAATATTGTGGTAAACATAAAACCACCGAAATATCTCGGTAAGCACGAGCACTTTGGGCCGTAATTAAATTATGTTCCATATTGCTTAAAATACTATACGTAACTCCGATTAAAACAAACATAAAGATATAATAAAGTAAGATAAAGAAATACAATTTGGTTGATTTCTTTTTTTGACGCATTAAATAATAGATAGCAAGTACGATACCAATAATTACTAAAACTGCCAAGTACATAAAGAAATTCACATAAGTAGAAGCAATATTTAAAATATTCGTTGAATAGTTATTGGCAACATAACTTCTAAAAAAATCAACAATGCTAAAAGTCTTTGTAATTAAATACAAAATAGGAGCCAGTAAAAGCAAATGAATAATACGAAAATGTTTAATTAAAAAAGCATAGGGTTTTCTTAATATCACTTGTAACAACTCCTTTTTCTATTATTCATCATATCACAAAAAAAATATGAAGCAAAGTCATATTTTTTTTAATTGTTCTTTTTGACTAAAATTTGTCCTGCTAATAAATAGATGGTTGGATTGTTTTCTAATAATTTTGCTTGGGTGATTTTAAACATATCGGAAACTGTTTCTAACGTATCGCCTTCTTTGGTAATATAATAACTATACCCACTTTTTGGTATTAAAATTTCTTGGTTTGGATAAATGTAATCTCCGATTTCAAGTCCATTCATGCTTGCTAATAATTCGGGATTAATATTGTATTTTCTTCCAATTTCATACAAAGTATCGCCTTTTTCAATGACATAGTAGTTAAAGTAATTTTCTTGATTTTTAGGTACAATGACATCCATTCCCGCACGAACTTGCTCATCGTAATAAATATTGTTAATGCTTTTTAAAACACCCACATTGGTATTAAACTTTTTCGCCACTGTATCTAAAGATTCTCCTTCTTTAATTGAATATTGATCGTACATAACATCACTCCTAGTATAAAGTATGCTAGGCGAAAAAAATGGTTAAAAGAAAATAACTACGATTGTTTTGTAGTTATTTCAACTTTTACTTTACTAGAAGCAATATAAGTAACTTTTGGGTCATCCCCTTCGATTTTTAAGTCTACTTCATAACTTCCTGCTCCATAACCTGCTAAATCCACATAAGCCGATATATTTTCTTCAGTAATGTTATTAATAACGCTTTCTACTCCTTTTACTTGAATAGAGACAACACCATTTTGTGGTGGGAAGTTCACCGATAGGGTACCATCTAAGTTTTTACTATGGAAGTCGGTTATATTGATGGTCTTTTGTTTTTCATCCCCAAAACTAATACTTATTTTAGCACTTGATTCACTAATAGAACGTACACCTGCAGGTTTTGTAACGGTAACATTATACGTTTTAGAACCACTATTTCCAAGTCCATTGACATCAATCGTTACAGGAACACTCGTAATGCTATCGATAACACTTTTTTCTCCATAGATATCTACGGAATAATTTTCTTTTCCATTGATTGTAATAGCAGAAATGGCTTTACCTGTAACTAACGTACCCGTTGTAGATACTTTAATTGGTACAGTTGCTTTATACGTATCAAGTGTTACGGATGCCGTAAGGGTTTTGGGTACAATTTCTACATTTGTTAGTAAATTACCTTTTTCATCATAAGCAACAAGTGGAATATTATCGGTTTCATATAATCCGGCATCGGCATAATCTTTATTGCTTAAATCCACTAAGGCTTTTACGGTAGCAATTTTATCTAGAGCATCTTCAGAACCTTTCACAACAACTTCACTTTCGGATAGCTCTACGTTTTCAACACTTAATTTTTCATTTAATTTTTCTTCATTTAGTAATTCATAAGAAACACCAAATAATTTACTTACTTTATTTTTTATCGTAACGGTAACATAAGTTGGGTCAATTTTATATTTGATAGAATCTACCGTTTGGTTATAAGTTAATTTAACACGATAAGGAGAATTACTTGGTTTATAATCTGTTAAATCCAAAACCACTTCATGTCCACCTAATTGTTTTGCAAGATAAATAGCACTTTTATTTCCCGTTAAAATAATATCTACACTATCCACTAAGCCTTCTACAACGTAGGCTTCTTCGTTATATAAAACTTTTACTGGTTGATTTGCTAATATTTCGGCTTCGTTTTGAACTAAGTTGATCACTTCACGGTCGACTAAGAAAAACATCATAATCGCAAAAACTAAAGCCAAATAAAGTAAAATATTAGGTCGATTTAAGATTTTTTCTATTTTATTTGAATTGGTTTTTAATTTATCGGATAGTAAATAAATAACACGACTGATTGGAGTAATTAAGATACGATCAAGAATATGATAAATTCCTAAAAAGAAACGAACAAATGGATTTTTCTTTTTTCTTTTATCTTCTCTTCTATTCATCTTCTTCATCTCCTTCAATTTCTTCTTTATCGGCTTCATAGAAGATTTCAGCTTTTGGTTTTAATTCATCCATAAGACGCATTCTAAATTCATCAAGGGTTAAGTTGTATTCTAAGTCTCCATCACAAGCAATACTTAGTTTACCTGTTTCTTCAGAGACAACTAAAGCAACAGCATCACTTTCTTCTGCAATACCAAGTGCTGCTCTATGTCTTGTTCCTAAACGTTTATTCACATTTGGGTCCATACTTGTTTTAAAGACACTACCTGCACAAGTAATACGATTTCCCTGAATGATAACACCACCATCGTGAAGAGGTGAATTAGGGAAGAAGATGGTACCTAAAAGTTCACTAGTAACATCGGCATAGATTTTCGTAGAAGGTTCAATATATTCTTGTAAAGAAATATCTCTTTCAATAACAATTAAAGCCCCAATACGATTTTTCTTTAAGTACTCAACGGCTTCCATAATTTCACAAACCATTTTTTCACGTTCATCACCCGTTAAGGTTTTATGTCTACCAAGTAATTGTGTTCTTCCAATACTTTCTAAGACACTACGTATTTCTGGTTGAAAAATAATGATAATCGCAAGAGGTCCCCATTCAAAGATATACTCTAGAATAATTCCTACCGTATAAAGATTAAAGATTTTACTAAAGATTTCAATGAAAAGAATTAAAATAACTCCTTTAACAATTAAAATCATTTTTACATTATTCTTAATATTTTTTAAAATATAATAAAATAGTAACCACACAACACAAATATCTAGTACTTTGGTTAACAAAGCCCATATTGCTTGTAATGACATAGTAATCAACTCCTGTATGTTATTCATTATAGCAAAGATTAAAAAAAAATTCCATAGTATCAAAACAGAAAAAGAAAAAACTTGTAATTCCTAGAAATCATTTGACTTCTTTTACTATTTTATGCTATATACTAAATAGATAAATTGGAGGTTTTGTAATGGAACAAGATAAAAAGATTGAATTTCCTAGTGGTTTTTTTGAAAAAAGCAGACCAAAAGTAACTAAAAATTCACAATTTGAAGATATAATCCCTATTAAATGGAGCAAAAAGATACGAAATGGAAAGAAAAAAGCATTTGTTACAGCTCCTAAAAAAGATTTATAAAAAAAATATCCTTTCTTTCAATTTTAGGATATTTTTTAATTATTTTATTCTTCCTCTAAAAGCACATTATGATAGATATTTGTAACATCTTCTACTTCATCTAAAATACGCATTAACT
>CANROY010000044.1 GCA_947632355.1 uncultured Bacilli bacterium | reverse complement strand
TAACAATAGATACAGAAGGAAACGTTAAAAAAGCAGATGTCACAACAGAATGGTATAACTATGAAAAGAAGGAATGGGCAAATGCAGTTATACTAGTAGATAATGAGAAAGCAAAGACATTAAAAGCAGGAGATAAAATAGAAGAAAACGAAATAGAAAGTTATTTTGTATGGATACCAAAATATAGTTATAAGTTATTTGATATGGGAAATACTTATACATCATTAGAATCCGAAGATGCTAATTTACCAAATAAAGCACAACAAATTGAAATAAAGTTTGGATTAGAGAATACGATTGATAATGAAATAGGAGAATATAAAGAATGTGCAACACCAATGGAATCAGGGGCAAGTGGCAATTGTCATGAAGGTTATTGGATGACACATCCAGCGTTTACAGCGTTTGAAGGTTCAAAAGGATTTTGGGTAGGCAAATTTGAGACAGGATACAATCAAAGTACAGAAGAAAATCAAAAAACAATTACTGTTGATAATAGTTGGACTGAACCAAAAGCACAAAAAGATGAAAATGACTCAACAAAAGTAATAATCAAACCAAATGTATATAGTTGGAGAAGTATAAAAGTGGGAAATGCTTTTAATACAAGTTATAACTATGAAAGAGACTTAGATAGTCATATGATGAAGAATACCGAATGGGGAGCAGTAGCATATCTTTCCCATTCTATATATGGAACATGTGAAAATAATCAATGTACGGAAGTAAGAAATAGTAATAGTAAAAGCTTTACAGGTGTAGCAGCAAAGAGTATTCCTGAAACAGGGCATCCAGCTTATAAAGATTATGTACTTGATAAACCAAATAATGATACATCTTTAACATATCCAAATAGTAAATTAGCGAGTACGACATTAAACAATACAGGAATATTTGATATGAGTGGAGGAGCATGGGAATATGTTATGGGTTATATGAGCAATGGAAATTTATCAGAAAGTGGATTAACACAAAAAGATTTAACAGATGAGAATGCTAAATATTTTGATGTATATAAAAATCAAAATACAAATGAATTTAATAAAAGAATATTAGGAGATGCAACAGGAGAAGTGGGGCCATTTCAATCCGTAAGTTATCAAACAGAAAATATACAAGCAATAAATAGTTGGAATAAAGATTGGGCTATATTAATTAAGAGTTCATCAGCTTATTTTCTACGTGGAGGAGATTTTACTTGTGGTACTGGTGCCGGTGTTTTTGCTTTCTTCTCTTTAGGAGGGATGAAAGCTAATAATGATGGCTTCCGTATAGTTTTAACACCAACCAATGAGGCAATGTAATGAATCTAAAAGAAATAAGAAAAAGCTGTGGATTTACGCAAACGGAACTAGCAAAAAAACTAGGGGTCACCCAACAACAATATTCAAGATATGAAACCAATACGAATAAAATAACATTAGATATGTTTTTAAAAATACTAGATGCTTGTAATTTAAAAATTGAAATTTTAAAAAAAGAGAGTTAGTGTAGCAAAAACTCCTTTTTTTTGTTATAATGATAAAGTACGAAGAATAGGGAGGCAAATGAATGAAAAAAGGGTTATTCCTTCTACTTATCCTTTTCTTAATAACAGGTTGTAAAAACATTAATAAAAGTAGTTATGAAGATTTAATTGCATCAGGCTTATATGAGAATGATAAAATTAGTTTTAAAAATAAAACCTCACAAGGATATAGTTACTATTTACCTAAAGGTTTAATTGTAGAAGAAGATTTAAATAACAATGTTACGTTGAAGAGTGAAAAATACAATATGTACTTGTACGTTGATATTATTAGTTACTATCATAAAGTAGAAGATACTTATAAAGAAAATAAGAAATCTTTTTATTCTAAAAAAATTAAAAATGGTGACAAATTTGGCTATTTAGAAATAAATTTAATAGAAAATGATAAATATTTAATTGAAATTATGTATAATTATGCTAAAATAGAAGTGATAGTAAATAATAAGGACATCAAGGAAATGCTTTCTTATGCAATTTCTTTATTAGGATCTATTTCATATAATGATAAAATTATCGAAAATATGGTAGGAGAAGACATATTAAATTACAATGAGAATGAATACAATATTTTTGATACTGCCGGAAACGATTATAGAATCAATTATGACGAAACAAATGAAAACTATACAAATGATGTACCAGATACAGATTTGATAAATTAGAGGTGAAAAAGATGGGATTATTTAATAAATTAAAAAATGCTTTATTTGAAGAAGATATTGAAACACCTATTGAAGTAAATAGTGAAAATGAAACGAAAGAGGAAGAGAAAAAAGTATCTACGCCAATAGAAGAGAAAAAAGAAATTAAAAAACCAAATGTTTTTTTAGAAGAAGAAAATGAAAGAGAACTTTTTAAAGCTGAGAATACTTTTAAGTTTCCTGATTTTGATGAAGAAGAATTTCAATCCAATTATAGTGCTCCAATTGAGAATGAAGAACAAGAAGAGTATCTAACTCCTAAAGAAAAATTTGATCGTGTTAAACCAATTACATATTCCTATGATAAGGATACAAAACCTGTTCGTAAAGAAAAGAAAGTAGAGGAAATAAAAGAGGAAACAACGAAAAGAACATTTAAACCATCTCCTGTTATTTCTCCTGTTTATGGTGTATTAGATAAAAATTATAAAAAGGAAGATATTGTTACAGTAACAAAGGAAAATGAGTCTGAAAAACCAAAAAAGAAATTTGATATTGATGCGATACGCAAAAAAGCTTTTGGAACATTAGAAGATGATATTGAAAGAACCTTTGATAGCCCAAAAGAAGATTTCTATGAAAAGAAAGAAGAAATGGTTTTACCAAAAGAAAATAAAAAAGAGAAATTAGAACAAACTATAGAAGTACCAAAAATGGAAAAAAGAAGCGATAGAAAAAAAACAACGTATGATGAGGAAGAAATAGAAGATTATCCTTATCCAGAAGTAGAAGAGAATTATCCTATGGAAGAATCTAGAAATGAAGAAAAAAAGTTTGAAGAGGATACACTAGAAAATGATTTATTTGATTTAATCGATTCTATGTATGACAATAGAGAGGAAGACGAATAATGCACTTTTGGTTAGATTTTTTACCTTTAATTATTTACTTTTTATTAATAATTTTTCTTATAGTTGGCATAATATTAGGTATAAAGTTTATTATTACATTAGATAAAGTTGAAAGAGTTGTCGACGATGTGAATGATAAAGTACAATCTTTAAATGGCTTTTTCCATTTAATAGATTATGCTACAGATAAAATTTCACTAGCCACAGATAAAGTTGTGGATAGCGTAGTCTCTTTATTTAATAAGTTAATAGTAAAAAGAAAAAAGAAAAAGATAAAAAAGGAGAGTATAGAAAATGAGTAAAAAAGGAACAGGAAAATTTGTTTTAGGGGCTTTAATTGGTGCAGGTTTAGGAGTTTTATTTGCTCCAAAAAGTGGGAGTGAAACAAGAGAATGTCTTAAAGAAAAGACAAGTAAACTAGCAACCGATCTTAAAAATATGGACAAAGAAGAAATAAAGAAAAAACTTGATAAAAAAGTAAAAGAATTAAAAAAAGACTTAGAAAATCTTGATAAAGAGACAGCTAAAGAAATGGTAAAAGAAAAAGGAGAAGCATTACTTAAAAAAGCGGATGAATTAATAGAAGTAGCAAAAGAAAAGAGTGCTCCTGTTGTTGAAAAAGCAGCAAGTGATGTAAAAGCCAAAACCGTTCAAATTTTAAAAAGTGCTATAGATAAACTAGAAAGTACTGAAGAAAAACCAAAACCAAAAGCAAAAAAGACAACAAAAACGACTAAGAAGAAAACAGCTTAGTCGTTTTTTTCTACGATACATGATATACTAGTGATAGGAATAAGATTTAAGTAAGAGGTTTTTATGATTGAAAAATTAAAAGATTTACAAATTGGAGAAGTTTTAGAGAATATTGATTTAAAAGAGTACAATACGTGTCGTGTTTCTTGTCTTGCCAAGGCTTTAGTAAAACCAAAGGATATAGAGAGTCTTAAACGTTTACTTTACTTTTTAAAACAAGAAAAAATAGAGTATCGTATTTTAGGAAATGGCTCTAATATTTTGTTTGTCTCTCCTAATTTTGATGGTGTTCTTATTAAATTAGATGCCTTTCAAAAGATAGAAATAGAGGGTACTAACGTTGTAGCAGAATCAGGTGTTCCTTTAATTTATCTTGCACAACTTTGTGCTCAAAAGGGCTTGAGTGGCTTAGAGTTTGCATGTGGTATACCAGGTTTAGTAGGGGCAAGTGTTATTATGAATGTGGGTGCTCATAATGGAGAAATCGCGTCACTTGTAAAAACAGTAAAAGTTTTAACCAACGATTTAGAAGTAAAAGAACTTACGAAGAATGCGTTAAATTTTTCCTATCGAAATAGTTTTTTAAAGGAACATAAAGAATATGTTGTGCTAGAAGTAACTTTGGAATTACAAAAGAAAAACCCGAAAGACATTCTAAACACAATGCAAGAGTATAATAAAACACGAAAAAAACATCAACCTATTGAACTACCTTCAGCCGGAAGTGTTTTTAAAAATCCTTCCAATGATAGTGCAGGAAGAATCATTGAAAGTTTAGGCTTAAAGGGCAAAAGAATCGGTGGAGCAGAAGTAAGTCAAAAACATGCAAATTTTATTGTGAATACGGGGACAGCAACTGGAAAAGATATCTATGACCTTATCTTATTCATTCAAAAAAGTGTCAAAGAAAAATACAATATAGATTTATCATTAGAACAAGAATTGATAAAATAGATTTAGGTGTTTTAGTATGAAGTGGAATCAAAAAACGTATCAAGAGTTTATTACCTATTTAAAAAGTTGTAGTGAAAAAGAGTACCAACAATTTTCAAAGACGTTAACACCTACAAACTATGAAATACTAGGTGTACGTGTTCCCATTTTAAGAAAGATCGCCAAAGAGATTGCTAAGAGTGATATTCCTTCCTTTTTAGAACAAGTAAAAAGTACGTATTATGAAGAAGTTTTAGTAGAGGGTTTTGTTTTAGGAAGGATAAAGGGAAAAGAACTTCTTTTACAGTATTTACCAACTTATATTCCATTAATTGATAACTGGGCAATTTGTGATGGCTTTTGCTCTAGTTTAAAGATCGTAAAAAAAGACAAACCTTTTTGGTTTTCTTACTTTACGAAATATGTACAATCAAATGAAATTTTTAAAATACGTGTTGGATTGGTTGTGTTCTTAGATTACTTTGTTGAAGAAGAGTATTTGGAAAACCTATTTGCTTTGCTTGATGCTATCACCATTGATTCTTACTATGTCAATATGGCAATGGCTTGGCTTCTATGTGAGTGTTATATTTTTTCAAAAGAAAAAACACTTGCCTATCTAAAGAAGAGTAAAATAAATGATTTTACGCTTCAAAAAACGATTAGTAAAATTAAAGATAGTTATCGTGTTTCCATAGAAGATAAAGCAATCGTTTCATCTTTAAAAAGATAAAAAAAATTTATCTAAAATAGATAAATATGAAAACAGCAAGTGCTAGACAATAGATGGAGAACTTCCAAAGTTTTCCTTTTTTTACGATGGAACTTAACCATTGATAAGATAAATAAGTAACAATTCCTGCAGCAAGCATTCCTAGAATATAGGGAAGTAATAAACTACTACTTGCAGGATTTTCGATAAAATCGAGTACTCCTAAACCCATAGATGCAACACTAACAGGGAAGTAAAGCATAAAGGTATATTTTAAAGAGGCTTCCTTTTTAAGTTTACAAAGTAAGCAACCAACCAAAACGATACCACTACGACTAATTCCTGGAACTAAAGCAATCATTTGTAAAAGACCAATAATAAGGGCATCCTTATACGTAATATCTTTATCCTCTTTAGTACCATTAGCATTCTTGACAATAAAAAGTAAAAGGGCAGTTACTAAGAAAGAAACTCCTAAACCTTTAATCGTTAAACTACTTTCTAACTTACTTTTAAATAGAAGACCCATAATACCAACGGGAATACTTCCTATAATAATGCACATACAATAATGAAATTCTTGTTTTACTTGTTTTCTTTTTTCTTTGTTAAAAATATACATAAAGAAAGATTTGATCAGTTTTATGATATCCGGTAAGAAAATAAAGAGAATGGCTAAAAAAGAACCAAAGTTTACAAAGATTTCAAAGTTTAAATCTTGAAGCATTTCCGTATTAAAAATATTCTTAAATAAAAATAAGTGCCCACTAGAAGAGATGGGTAAAGGTTCTGTAAACCCTTGCAAAATTCCTAATAAAGTGTAAATCACGTATTTCATAGTATCACCTATTTAATTATATAATAAAATTGAAATTTAAGAAATAAAATGTTTTAGGAGGTCTTATGCATCCGTTTAGAATACTAGTAGGAATACTACTAATGAGTATCGGTCTTTTCTTTCTGATTTTATACACCAATCTTTTTTCACTTGGGTATAGTTTTTTAGATTTTGTTCATTTTATTAGTAGGAAAGTAGAATGCTTACTTTTTCTTGTTGGTCTTTTTCTTTTGATAAATGGAATGGGAGGAACTATTAAACATGTATTATTATTACGACATTCTTCTAAACTTTGGAAGTGAAGAACTTTATGATTTTTATGAGTGGGAGAGTAGTGATGCGTTAGAATATGTAAAAAAAATTCCTTTATTTCGTGTTTCAACGGATACGCTATTTGATAATTTAAATTATCATCTTACTTATGATGAAGAAGTACTATTACAAATTCAAGATAAAACCGTTTTAAAAAATGAAGTAAGTCCAAAAGAAAACTTAATGCTTATTAGTGATAATAAAAATGCTTTGGCTTTAGAACTAGATGATGCTGGAAACGTTATCAGTCGTAGTAAACTTTTGTTAAACGATGAAGAAAATTTATTGGAAATGATCTATACGTTAAAAGAAAGTCCTTTATCTTATAAGAAAGGAAAAAAGTATAAAGAAAGGTGCGAGCTACGTCAGATCACCAAAGTAAAACAACTCATCTCTTGTGAAATCGATACACTTTATACCACAAAAAATTTTAGTAAATTAAAATACCTTTACTATGAATGGTTTAATAAGAGTAGTGAAGATATTATGGAAATGATTACTGAAATGAAAGAACATCTTCAAAATTACAATGAAGATGTTCAAAAGATTTATGATTTTATTAAACTCAGTTATAACAAATAATTAACGACCAAGTCCAACTTTTTCTAAAACGGCTTGGTATTTTTCTTGGGCTATTTTATTGACGATTTCTTTTCCTTTATCTAAAACGTCATCGACTAAAGTAGAGTTCATAATTTCTTGGTATTTGGTTTGAATGTTTGTTAAGGCATCTACTACCACATCTGCAACTTCCTTTTTTAAAGAACCATAATTCATTCCTTTGAAATGCAGAACCACTTCTTCCATTGGCTTGTTGGTTAATGCTGAGTAAATGGTCAGTAGATTAGAAATACCAGGTTTATTTTCCACATCGTATTTGATTTCGTTGTCACTATCGGTAACCGCGGACATAATTTTTTTACGGATGACTTCTTCGCTATCAAGGAGTAGAATTGTTCCTTTACTGTCACCTTCGGATTTACTCATTTTTTTGGTTGGATTTTGTAAATCCATAATTTTGGCTCCTACTTTTGGAATTAGGGGAGTTGGTACAGTAAAGGTTTCTCCAAATTTTTTATTGAAACGTTCTGCTAGATTACGAGCAAGTTCAACGTGTTGCTTTTGGTCAATACCAACAGGAACATAATCCGCATCGTATAGTAAAATATCGGCTGTCATTAAAATAGGGTAGGTAAATAAACCAACACTTACGTTTTCTCCTTTTGAAGATTTATCTTTGTATTGGGTCATACGACTTGCTTCTCCCATATACGTAAGACATTCAAAAATCCAAGAAAGATTGGCGTGGTATAAATTATCGGATTGTAAATAAATGGTATTCTTATCAGGATCAATTCCACAAGCAAGATAAAGGGCGACATTCTTCTTTATTCGTTCTTTTAAAAGAACAGGGTCTTGTGGTACAGTAATAGAATGTAAATCGGGTACAAAGATAAATGAATCATAATCCGATTGATACGCAACACTTTGTTTAATCCCTCCAATATAACTTCCGAGCGTTAATTCTCCACTTGGTTTTAAACCGGTTAATAATCTTTTCATAACATCACCTATTACTTATTTTATCATAAGAAGTATATTTTGGGTACCTTTCGTTCAAAATAAAAGTAAAAGGAGACGGATTATGAAAAAAATAATTACTGTTTTATTACTAGTAAGTTGTGTAGTAGGTTGTGCTTGTTCGGTTACGAAAGCAAGTGATGCTGTTAAAGAGTATTTAGGAAAATACAAAAATCGTAGTGAAGAAGTTATGAGTGAACTTGATAAAGTTGTGGAAGAAGAGGATTTAAACGACCAACAAAAAGAAAAGTATAAAGAAGTGATGAAAAAACAATACGAAGACATTTCGTATAAAATTGTTTCTGAAAACTATAATGGCGATGAAGCTGTTGTTACGACCAAGATAACTGTATATGACTTGTATAACGTACAAAAAGAAGCAGAAGACTATAAAAAGGATCATAAAGAAGAATTTATTGATGACGATGGAAATTATACCAAAGAAAAGTTTCTAGATTATAAGTTAGAACAAATGCAAAAGAACACCAAAACCATTGATTATACGATTGATTTTAAAGTAAAAAAAGAAAATGGAAAATGGACTTTGGATACTGTAAGTACAGAGGATTTAGAAAAGATTCACGGTATTTATAATTATAGTACGGACTAACTAAAGTCCTTTTTTTGTTAAAAAATTTTTGGAAGAATTAAAAATCAAGTTCCCGTTTAATAGAAATAAAATTGTGTAAATGAATAAATTCCCATAAAAAGAGCAAAAAAGGATAGAAAAATTAAGAAAAAAGTGTTAGAATACCAATTGTATTGGAAATTATTG
>CANROY010000043.1 GCA_947632355.1 uncultured Bacilli bacterium | reverse complement strand
CGTGATTATTTTAACAAATTAAAATAATCTATCGTTGGTTTGTCGTGACTCTGTCACTTTTGTTTGACAAACCTACACATTTATTCATTTTTTTAGTGTTTCTCTCTACCAAGAAAATAAATTCTTTGGTATAATGAGAATGATAGAAAAAGACAATGGGGGAGGGAGATTATGTACGTACCACTTAAAATAACAACAGATTATAGTTTATTAAAAAGTACAATTAAGATGGATGATTTATTTTCCTTCTTACATGAAAATAATATTTCCTCTTGTGCTATAGTCGATGAAAACTTATATGGGGTTATGGAATTTTATAATAAATGTTTAAAAAACGATATAAAACCGATTATTGGTTTACATATTCTGATTAATAATCTTCCTCTTTATGTATATGCCAAAAATTATAAAGGCTACCAAAACTTACTGAAAATACATACAATTAAAACCGAAAGAGAACTAAACTTTATTGATTTAGAACTTTATAAAACGAATGTAATAGCGATTGTTCCCAATACTTCGATTTCTCTATTTCAAGAAGTAGAACCGATTTTTGAAAAAGTTTATATGGGCTATGAAAATGAATATGAAAAAACACACGCTTTATTAAAAACCAACAATATTGTTTATGTCCAAGACATTCGTTCATTAAAACAAGAAGATACCTTCTACTTAGATTATTTAAAGATGATTGAACAAGATACGAAAATTACAGAGTATCAAAAAGGCAACTATGAAAAAAATTATTTTAGACTTCCTAGTGAAGAAGATAGTAAGACAACTTTCGATTTCGCTAGTCAAATCGAATTAACGATTCCTAAAAACGAAAATCATATTCCTGAATACCCATTAGAAAATCAAGATTCCTTTACGTATTTAAAAAATCTAACGCAAAAAGGCTTAAAAAAACGTTTATTAAATAACGTAACGAGTGAATACGTAAATCGTTTGCAATACGAATTAGATGTTATCCATAAAATGGGTTTTGATAATTATATTTTAATTGTGTATGATTATGTTTTGTTTGCGAAAAAAAATCATATTTTTGTTGGCCCTGGTAGAGGAAGTGCCGCAGGTTCTTTGGTTTGCTATACATTAGGTATTACCGATATCGACCCTTTAAAATACAATTTGCTTTTTGAGCGTTTCCTAAATCCGGAACGCATAACCATGCCTGATATTGATATTGACTTTGATAATACGAGAAGAGGAGAAGTCATTGAATATATCAAAAATCGTTATGGAGTAGAGAAAGTGGCATCCATTATGACATTTGCTACTTTAAAAAGTAAACTTGCTCTAAGAGAAGTGGCAAGAATTTTAGAATACAACCATCCTTCTTTTGAACAACTGATAAAAGAAGTGAGTTCGAATTTAAGTTTGCAAGAGAATTTAGCAAATGCCAAAATAAAAGCCCTTTTAGAAAAGAATCAGTGTTTACAAAAAATCTATAAGATTGCTATGAAATTGGAAGGATTTAAGAAGAACATTTCGACGCATGCCGCAGGGGTAGTAATTTCTAATACCAACTTAGATGACATTATTCCCATTATTAAGCAAAGTGAAGGAACTTTAACGGGTATTACAATGGAATTCTTAGAAGAATTAGGTCTTCTTAAAATGGATTTACTAGCGATTAAGAATTTAACGATTATTTCCAATATTTTAGATTTGATTAAGAAAGATACCCAACAAGAATTAGATTTAAATAAAATTAATTTAGAAGATAAAAAAGTATTAGAACTCTTTTCTAAGGGAGATACCACCGGAATATTTCAATTTGAAAGTGATGGAATCCGTAATTTTTTGCAAAAATTAAAACCCACTTCTTTTAGTGATTTAGTAGCAACCATTGCTCTTTATCGACCAGGACCTATGGATAACTTAAATACCTTTGTAAGAAGAAAAGAAGGAAAAGAAAAAATAGAATATTTACTGCCGGTTTTAAAACCAATTCTAGAAGAAACAATGGGAATTATTGTCTACCAAGAACAAGTTATGCAAATATTAGTAAGTGTTGCTAAGTACTCTTACGCCGAAGCTGATATTATAAGACGTGCTATGAGTAAAAAGAAAAAAGAAGTCATCTTAAGTGAACGAGAAAAGTTTATCCATCAAGCAGTGCAGAATGGCTATGATGAAAAAACAGTATCCAATTTATATGACTTAATTTTAAAATTTGCTGGCTATGGCTTTAATAAATCCCATTCGGTATCCTATGCTTTAATTGGATATCAAATGGCTTACTTAAAAGTTTATTATAAAAACTATTTTTTAACGAACCTATTAAATATGAGTATAGGAAGTGAAATTAAAACCAAAGAATATTTAGTGGAAGCAAAAAGTCAAGATTTAACCATTGTTCCTCCATCAATCAACGAAAGTGAAAAAGAATACAAAATAGAACAAAATAAAATTTTGTTACCACTTTCCGTTATTAAAGGATTAAATTCTCTTACGATTACGAGTATTCTAGAAGAAAGAAACGAAAGTGGTCCATTTCTTGATTTCGTTGATTTTGTAACGAGAACTTATAATAAAAATGTAAATGAACGTATTTTAGAAATTTTAATCAATGCCGGAGTATTTGATCGCTTTGGTAATAAAACGACATTAAAAGAAAATTTAAGTGCCATCTTAAACTATGCAGAACTAGCAAGTAGTATTGATTCTCCTCTTTTATTAAAACCGGTATTAAAAGAGTACGAAGAAGAGGAAAATGTTCATCAGTTAGAACTAGAAAGTTTTGGTTTTTATATCACGAACCATCCGGCGAGTATTTATCAAGGAAAAGAGATAAGAAAATTAAATACCATTCCAAAATACTTTGACAAATATATCAAAACAGTGGTATTAATAGAGAGTATAAGGAAAACAAAAACAAAGACGAATGAAGAGATGGCTTTTCTAGAAGCAAGTGATGAAACCGGTTCTTGCTTGTTTGTTGTTTTTGCTCGCCAAATGGGATTATTAGAAGATATCAAAGCAAAAGACATTGTAGAAATTAGTGGACGTGTAACAAAACGCTTCGACAAATATCAAATTAATGTCAACAATATGATTAAAAAGTAAAGGAGTTTAGAAGTATGAGTGATGAATTAAAACGTTTTTTTAAGAGTATTGATTTTACTTATAAAGAAGAAGAGTTTACTGGTGCAAGTGTCAGCAAAGTCATTTATTTAAAAAGCCAAGATGTTTTTGATGTGTACTTACATTTTGAAAACGTATTGCCAATTAAAACCGCTAATGCTTTGTTTTTGGCTGCTAAAAATAAAATCAATCACGAAAAAGATTGTGCCATCCATATTCAATATGAAACCGTTAAAGAAGAGGATTGCCTACTTTACTTAAATGAAATTATTCGTGAACTGATTAAAAAAAGACCTTCTTTAGTGAATTTAAGTGATGCTATTGTTTCGATTGATGATGAAATTATTACCATTGAAGTCAGTACGAAAAGTGAAGAACAAGAAGTAAAAAGAGAAGGAAAAAACATTGCTTCTAAATTATTACAATATGGTTTAGGAGAATATGAAATTACGAGTCGTGTCAATGAAGAATTAAATAATGAAGTAAAACAAGATTTAGAAAAAAGTAAAACAAGTGAAATTCCCATTGTAGAATTAGAAGAAAAAGGATCTACGATTGAAGGGGAAATCACCTCTATTTCCAATATTTTAGGAGATATGAAAAAAGTTATTGTAGAAGCTTATGTTTTTGGTGTTGAGGGAGCAGAACACGATAAAATTAATATCATTACGTTAAAAATAAGTGATAAAACGAATAGTTTACTAGCCAAAATCTTTGAAAAAGATAAACAAAAATATAAAGATACTTTAAAATCTTTTAAAGAAGGCAATTGGTATCGTATGCAAGGGAAAGTAGAATTTGATACCTTTAGTAAAGATTTGGTTTTAACCATTCGCAATTATGAAGGAATAGACTCAAAAGATCATGTTGTAAAAGAACAAACCGATCATCCTCGTGTAGAATTACATACCCATACGATGATGAGTGCTATGGATGGAGTAATTGATGCTAAAAAACTTGTGAAACACGCCATTAAAATTGGTCAAAAAGCCATTGCTGTAACCGATCATAACTGTGTACAAGCTTTCCCTGACCTTTATCATGCTGTTTGTGATTACAATAAAGGAAAAGAAGCAAGTGAACATTTTAAAGTTTTATATGGTGCAGAAATGAATGTCGTAAATGATGATATCGATATTATCTTTAATAATCGTACCTTTAATTTATTAGAAGATACCTATGTTGTATTTGATACCGAAACCACTGGTTTTTATGCGGGTAGTGACCAAATGATTGAAATTGGTGCTGTTAAAATTCAAAGTGGTAAAATTATCGACCGTTTTGATGAACTCATCGACCCAAAAAGACCAATTCCCAAAAAGATTACGGAACTTACTTTTATCACCGATGAAATGGTGAAAGGAAAAGATTCCGAAGAAAACGTAACCAAACGCTTTTTAGAATGGGCAGGGGATAATCCAATGGTTGCTCATAATGCGAAATTCGATATTTCTTTTATGAAAGCTGCTTGTAATAAATATGGTTTAGGGGAATTTGAGGCTACCGTTTTAGATACAATGAGTATGGCTCGTATGCTTCATCCAGAGTGGCCCAACCATAAATTACAAACATTAACCAAAAAATTAGATATTCCTTGGGATGAAGAAAAACACCATAGAGCAGACTATGATGCCGAAGGAACGGCCCTTGCTTTTTATAAAATGGCAAAAGCCTTCTACGACCAAAATGTGAGTACAACAGATGAGTTACTAGCAAATATTGATGTAGAGGCATTAGTACGTTTTGCTTATCCTTTCCACGCCACGATGATTGCTCAAAATAGAGAAGGACTTAAAAATTTATTTAAAATTATTTCAATAGCCAATACCAAATACTTATACAAAAATGAACAACCAAAAATACCAAGAAAAGAAATAGAAAATCTAAGAAAAGGAATTTTAATTGGTTCTGGTTGTATCAATGGAGAAGTATTTGATAAAGCAGGAAGTAAAGAAGATGAAGAACTCGTAAATATGATGAGTTTCTATGATTATATTGAAGTGCAACCCATTAGTGCTTTTTCTCATCTAATTGGACCGGATGCCAAATTTCAAACAGTAACGCAAGCCAAAGACTATTTAAAAAGAATTATTCGTGTTGCGAAAGAAGCCGGTAAACCTGTTGTAGCAACTGGAGATGTACACAATCTAACCAAAGAGGATAAAATTTATCGTGAAATTATCATCAACCAAAAATTCAATGGAAAACTACATCCTTTAAATCGTAAAGGATTAGTGGTTCCCAATCAATATTTGAAAACAACAGAAGAAATGTTAGAAGACTTTAAATTCTTAAGTGAAGAAGAAGCCTATGAAATTGTCGTTGAAAATCCAAACAAAATCGCTGATACCGTAGAAGAAATAGAAGTCATTATTGATACACCAAATCCATTTGCTCCTAAAATACCAAATTCCGTTGAAACCATGACGGAACTTGTGTACCAAAAAGCGGATTTGTTGTATGGTAGTCCACTACCTATTAATATTGAAGAAAGACTAGCCAAAGAACTTTATGGAGATGCTTTAATTGAAGCATGTAAAAAGGAATGTAAAACCGAAGCCGATGCTTTCTTACTTGTTCATGAAACCATTTTAAAAGGTAAAGAAGCCGTTAAAAATATGGTTAAAAAACATTTAGAAGAAGAGGGAAGCGATGAGGAACTTGATAAACTTGCCTATAAAAAACTTGGTGGTATTATTGGTGCTAATTACGATGTTATTTACTTAATTGCCCAAAAGTTAGTCAAACATTCAAACGATGAAGGTTTCTTAGTTGGTTCTCGTGGTTCTGTTGGTTCTAGTTTTGTTGCCAATATGATGGGAATTACAGAAGTAAATAGTTTGCCTGCCCATTATCGTTGTCCAAAATGTAAATTAAGTATTTTTAATGATGAAGAAGGAAATCCTTTAGGTGTTACCTATTCTTGTGGATTTGACTTACCGGATAAAAAATGCCCAAATTGTGGTAGTATTATGGCTAAAGATGGCCACGATATTCCTTTTGCAACATTCCTTGGATTTAATGCCGATAAAGTACCCGATATCGATTTAAACTTCTCTGATTTAAACCAAGCAAGTGCTCATGAATATACAAAAGTTTTATTCGGTGTTGATAATGTGTATCGTGCAGGAACCATTGGAACCGTTGCAGATAAAACGGCTTTTGGTTACGTACAAGGGTATTGTGAAAACAAAGGTATCATTATGCGTAAAATTGAAGTAGAACGTCTAGCGATTGGTTGTACGGGATGTAAAAGAACGACTGGGCAACATCCCGGAGGAATTGTTGTTATTCCGGATTATATGGAAGTTTGTGACTTTACACCTTTCCAATATCCTGCTGATGACCCAACCCAAAACTGGCGTACAACGCACTTTGATTACCACGCCATAGATGCCGATGTGTTAAAACTAGATATTTTAGGGCATACCGACCCAACACAACTAAGAATGATTCAAGATTTAACAGGGGATGATGTAACGAAAGTTCCTCTTGATGATAAAGCAACAATGGATTTATTTAAAGGAACAAAATCGTTAGGGGTAACCAAAGAACAAATTATGTGTGATACCGGAACTTTAGGTGTTCCTGAATTTGGTACACCATTTACGATTCAACTTGTTAAAGATGCGAAACCGACTACATTTGCTGAACTTGTTAAAATATCAGGTCTTGCTCATGGAACGGATGTATGGCTTGGAAATGCTCAAGAACTTATTCAAAAAAACATTTGTCCATTTAAAGAAGTTATTGGATGTCGTGATGACATTATGGTTGAGTTAATGAACAAAGGGGTTCCGGCTTTAAAAGCCTTCAAAATTATGGAATTTGTTCGTAAAGGAAAAGCAAGTAAAGAACCGGATACTTGGGCAGAGCATGTAAAAACCTTAAAAGAATATAATATTCCGGATTGGTATATTACTTCATGTCAAAAGATAAAATACATGTTCCCAAAAGCTCATGCTGCAGCGTATGTTACAAGTGCTTTTCGTATTGCTTGGTATAAAGTACATAAACCACTAATCTATTATTGTACGTATTTTTCTACAAGATTTACGGATTTTGATGCTGAAGTTATGGTAAAAGGTTATGATGCTATCAAAAATAAAATTTTAGAAATTCAAAGTAAAGGGAAAGAAGCAACGAATAAAGAAGAATCTTTACTTGAAACTTTAAAACTTGCTTTAGAAGCAACAGCAAGAGGATTTAAATTTAAAATGATTGACCTTAAAAAGAGTCAAGGAAAAGATTTTGTAATTGATGATGAAGAAGAAAATACTTTAATTTTACCATTCTTTAGTTTAGATGGACTAGGAGATGCGGTTGCTACTAAGATTATGGAAGAAAGGAAAAATAAAGCTTTCTATAGTGTAGAAGACTTTAGCAATCGTGGTAAAGTCAATCAATCAACAATAGAAAAAATGCGTACTCTAGGTATTTTTGAAGGAATGCCTGAAACAAGTCAATTAAGTTTATTTTAAAAGGAACGAATGGTTATTTTTCGTTCCTTTCTTTTTCTTTGATAAACTTTACGATATCTTTTTCTTCGATTTCTAAAATATTGATTAATTTTTTTATAGTTTCAAATTTGGCTACATTTGCTTTTCCATTTTCTATTCTTTGTAAATTACGCCATGAAATTTCACAAAGTTCTGCAAGTTTTTCTAAACTATATCCTCTTTTAATCCTGTATTCTTTTAACATTTGTTTTCCCTCTAAAGATAATTTTGGCATATTTAACTTTTAAATTGTATGTCATCTATGTCATACACAATTTTAATCGTATTTTCTAAAATTAATTTAGAATATAGGAGAATTGAAATTATGGAGAAAAATAATAAGAAAAAGTATTTAATAACAGGAATAGTGTTTACAATACTCATAATGGTAGGAACAAGTTATGCATGGTGGACATCAACAGCAATACAAAACGGAATCAATCAAATAGAAAGCGATTGCTTAAATATAACGATAGAAGATGAAACAAATGAAATTAGTTTAGAAAAAGCCTATCCATTAACGGATGAAGAAGCAAAAGAATTAACACCGTATACATTTACTATAAAAAATAATTGTAAAACAAAGACAAATTATACAATAAAACTAGAAAAACTAAAAAAGAATCAAGAGGAAATATTAAATAGTGAATATGTAGCGATAGAAGTAAATAATGGACAAAAACAAATTTTAAGTGAATATCCAACAAGTACAAAACAAACAGAAGTAGAAGGATACAAAGTAGAAGAAGCAAAAGATTTAATCAATGGAACATTAGGAGAAAATGAAACAAGAAATTATTCCATAAAACTATGGATGGATGAACATGTAACATTAGAAGATGATGCAACGAATAAAAGTTTTATAAGTAAGATAGTGGTAGAAGGAAACATGAATAATCTAGTAGAGTATACAGAACCAATCTTACATGGAGCAGATCCAGTATTAAATACAAGTAATGAAACTGTTGCAATGTTAACGGCAAATGAAGTAGCTGAAGCTCCAACAATAGGAGATAAATTAATACCAGTTATCATAGATGAAGCAGGAAAAGTAACCAAAGCGAATACCAAAGAAGAATGGTATAACTATGAAGAGAAGAGATGGGCGAATGCGGTTATCTTAGTAGATGGAGCAACAGAACCAGAAGCAGGAAAAGAAATATCTGAAGAAGCCATAGAAAGTTATTTTGTATGGATACCAAGATATCGATATAAATTATTTAATACTGGTGATTATTCAAGTCTTTCTGAGCTTGATACAAATAGTCGTCCAACAATAGAGATTGAATTCGAAACGAAAGAGGAACCAAAAAGTGAAGGAAAAGAAGTAGGAGAATGGTTAACACATCCGGCTTTTATAGCCTTTAATACCAATGGCATATGGGTTGGAAAGTTTGAAACCGGATATGAAGGTGCAAAGAGTACAACTGAAGCCCAAAAAAATGAAGAATCGCCAACAAAAGTAATCATCAAACCAAACGTATATAGTTGGAGAAATATAACAGTAGGGAATGCATTTAAAACAGCAAAAAACTATGAATCAACATTAGTAAGTCATATGATGAAGAATACCGAGTGGGGTGCAGTTACCTATTTACAACACTCAAAATATGGTTCAATGCAAAGTGTAAGAATCAATAATAATAGTGGTTATGTTACAGGCTATGCTGCTAAAAATGAACCAACTATTGGATTTACAGCTACAAATATTGATGGAAATAAATATGAAAATCCAGGTGA
>CANROY010000042.1 GCA_947632355.1 uncultured Bacilli bacterium | reverse complement strand
AATGAGAAAGCAAAGACATTAAAAGCAGGAGATAAAATAGAAGAAAACGAAATAGAAAGTTATTTTGTATGGATACCGAAGTATCGATATAAAATCTTTGATATGGGAAATTATGAAAATGCTAATGGACCATTAGAAGAAAATGCAGAGCAACCAATCGAAATCGAATTTGGATTAGAGAATACAATAGACGATGCAACGAATGAAAATTACAAACAATGTGCAACACCAAATAAAAGTGGAGCAGATGGAAATTGTCATGTAGGAGATTGGATGACACATCCTGCGTTTACAGCGTTTGAAAATTCAAAAGGCTTTTGGGTGGGCAAATTTGAGACAGGATACAATCAAAGTACAGAAGAAAATCAAAAAACAATTACTGTTGATAATAGTTGGACTGAACCAAAAGCACAAAAAGATGAAAATGACTCAACAAAAGTAATCATAAAACCAAATGTATATAGTTGGAGAAATATAACAGTAGGTAATGCATTTAAAACAAGTTACGAATATGAAAGAGACTTAGATAGCCATATGATGAAGAATACCGAATGGGGAGCAGTAGCTTATCTCTCACACTCTAAATATGGAACATGTGAAAATGATAAATGTTCAGAAATACGAATCAATAATAATCATTATTTTGTTACAGGATATGCAGCAAGCAAAGAACCAACTATTGGATATACAGGAAAAAGTGAAAATGGAAATGAATATGAACGGGTTGTTCCTAATCAAAATGGTACATATGGTTATCATTATGGAAATTCGAATAGCGTAGTAGCAAGCACTACTTGGAATTATACCGGAATTTATGATATGAGTGGTGGTGCTTGGGAATATATGGCGAGTCCTATGACTAATTCTAATAATCCAACATCAGCAAGTGAAATTTCATTTAAAGATAGCGAATTAGAGAAGGAAGATATACCAAATTTAAGTTATGTAGATTTATACGCAATTGGTGAAGAGACAGAATATAAAAGAAGAATCTTAGGTGATGCAACAGGAGAAATGGGACCATTTAAACAAGTGACTTATGATTCTCAAGATAGAAAGATAGGTTCTTGGCATAGTGATGAGGCTTGGTTTGTGAACTCTGCTAATCTTTGGTTCAGTCGTGGTGGCTTTTTCATGTCCGGTATTGGTGATGGTGTCTTTACTTTTGGTCACGACGCAGGTAAAAGCAACACTAGTCTTGGTTTCCGTATTGTCCTAACACCAACAAATGAGGCAATGTAATGAATCTAAAAGAAATAAGAAAATCTTGTGGACTTACACAAGTAGAACTAGCAAAAAAACTAGGAGTTACCCAACAGCAATACTCAAGATATGAAACAAATACAAATAAGATTACTTTAGAAATGTTTTTAAAAGTTATAAAAGTATGTGGTTTAGAAATTAAGATAGAAAAAAAGTAAAATTTTTTGAAAAAATACCAATTTTAACGAAATTGGCTCAAAAAAGGTAAATTGTTGTGACAATTTGCCTTTTTCTATGTAGAAATTGCCCAAAAGTTGCTAGAAATCGCAAAATTGGTGATTTGCATTTCCTTTTTTTCTTTGTTAAAGTGTTCCTGCGAGCCGCAAAAGTAATGGATTTGCCACCTAGAATCTTAAAAGAAATCGAGGTGGTCGCGAAATGACAAAAAAAGATTTTTTAATTGCAGCATTGATCGTGATAATCATTTTATTGATCATTTTCTTGATAATTAACGCTTGTTAAAATTTGGGGTTTTGGTTGATAAGGTGAAAAAAACACCATTTCCGTAAGGAATGGTGCTTACAAACTTTTGGCAAGCACTATACTTAGTGGCTCGCTTTAACTTGATTATATACCATTTTATATAGAAATGCAAAAGAAAAAGATGGCTTTTACAAAATATTTTCAAAATCGTAATAACCATCTTTATTTACTTCTACTTCTTCTATTTCTTTACTATTTCCTTTATCTATACGACTTGGAATAAATGGCAGTGCTTGATTTCTTACGCATTGAGCAAGAAACATATTAAGAGCAACACTCGTGTTTAAGCCCAATTCTTTAAATAATTTGTCTGCTTGATGCTTTAATTCTTTATCAACACGAAAACTCATATTGATAGGTTCACTTATCTTTGCCATAATCAAAACCTACTTTCTACTATAAGTATAGAATAGAAAGTTGGAAATGTCAATTTATATATAATAAAAAAGCAATATATTAGCAATAAAACATATATCAACTAAAAAAAGAATTTAACATTCTTTTTCATCAGGATCAATACATTTCCAATTGACTGTTCCACAAGTTGTACAAATATAAGGAACAAGTGTTTTCTTACCTTGTGGTTTTTCATATTTTTCTACAATTTCTACACAAAGTAAACCCGTTTCTTTATCGATATAGGCTTTTCCTTGTTTGGAGTCTTTACAGTCTCCACAGTTTTGATTTTTCATTTAAAATCCTCCTCTAGTATTTAATATGACCAGAAATTATGATAAAATACAAATTAGGTGAAAAGGATGAAAGTCATTACCATTAAACAACCATGGGCAACATTAATCGCGAAAGGTTATAAAGAATATGAATTTAGAACTTGGAAAACGAATTATCGAGGAGAAATTTATATTCACGCCGGTAAAGGAATAGATAAGAAGGCAATGGAACGATTCAAATATTTAAATTTAGAATATCCGATTGGTAAAATAATAGCGAAAGCCATCATTACAGACTGTGTAGCTGTTGATGATGAATTTGCTCTAAAATACTATAAAAAAGATCCAATTGTATATAAAAGTTTACAAACTATAGAGACTAGGGAACGTTATGGCTTTAAATTAGAAAATGTAGAAGAAATAGAACCCGTTTCGGTGAATGGAAAATTAAGTTTATGGGATTATGAAGGTGAAAAAGATGAAAGTAAAAGTGGAAGTAAGTAATCGACATGTACATTTAACAGAAGAGGTGTATCACCAATTATTTACAAAACCTCTGACCAAAAGGAATAACTTATCCCAAGTAGGAGATTTTGCAAGTAATGAATCAGTGACTATTAAAACGGAGGGCGGAAGCATAGAAAATGTGCGTATTGTTGGCCCTTTTAGAAGTTACAATCAAGTTGAAATTGCTTGTAGTGATGCTAGACATTTAAAAATAAATCCACCAGTACGTAAAAGTGGGGATGTAGTAGGGAGTAGTGCTATTACGTTAATAGGAGAAAAGGAAAGCATTGTTTTAGAAAATGCTTGTATTTTAGCAGAAAGACATATTCATATGAATCCAAGTGAAGCTACTAGATGGAATGTTGTAAATAATCAAACAGTACAAGTAAAAGTAGAAGGAGAAAAATCTTGTTTACTTGATGCTAAAATCAAGATAAGTGAAAATGGAACACTAGCATTTCACATTGATATAGATGACGCTAATGCAACACTTTTAAAAACGGGGGATGAAGTTGAGGTTTTAATTTAATTTCATAAATAAGTTGAAAGGAAGATAGGTATGGGATTTAAAATTGGCAATGTGGAAATTAAAAATCGAATTGTTATGGCACCAATGGCTGGTTTTTCCAATACCAGTTTTCGTAAAATTATAAAAGAGATGGGTGCAGGGTTAATCTATGCGGAAATGGTGAGTGATAAAGCCATTTGTTTTGATAGTGAAAAAACGATTTCTATGCTTAAAATGGATGAAATGGAAAGACCGATTGCTCAACAAATTTTTGGTAGTGATGTTGAAAGTTTTGTTACTGCTGCTAAAAAGGTAGAAGAAATTATGCATCCTGATATTTTAGATATTAATATGGGTTGTCCTGTTCCTAAAGTCGCTTTAAAAAATCAAGCTGGTAGTGCTTTACTTAAAGATCCAAAAAAGATAAAAGAAATCGTTCAAAAAGTTGTAGAGGCAGTGAGTATTCCGGTTACAGTAAAAATAAGAAGTGGATGGGATGAAGCATCTATCAATGCAGTAGAAGTAGCCAAAGTAATTGAAAGTGCCGGGGCTAGTGCAATCGTTGTTCATGCAAGAACACGCAGTCAAGGCTATTCCGGGAAAGCCGATTGGAATATTATTAAGGAAGTCAAAGAAAATGTTTCCATTCCTGTGATTGGTAATGGGGATGTAACAAGTCCAGAGCTTGCTAAAAAAATGCTTGATGAAACAGGTTGTGATGCAGTAATGATAGGTAGAGGAATTTTAGGTAATCCTTGGTTAATTCGTGAATGTGTTTCGTATGTAGAGGATGGTATTTTATTAAATCCTCCTACCAATCAAGAAAAGATAGAAATGATGAAGAGACACTTTGAATTATTAAAACAAGATAAAAATGAACATGTTGCTCTTTTAGAAATACGTACCAATTTACTTTACTATTTAAAAGGGATGCCTAGAAACAAAGAAATGAAACAATTTGTATGTTCTTGTAAAACGAGCGAAGAACTTTTACATATTTTAGATGAATATGAGAAAGATATTTTGGAGAGTTAAACTTTTTGCAAAAAAAATCCAAAAAATGGTATAAAATTATTGACAATTTCTATAATAATAATATATAATTTGAATGTACTGCCCGATTAGCTCAGCCGGTAGAGCGCACGGCTGTTAACCGTTAGGTCGTAGGTTCGAGTCCTACATCGGGCGCCAGTATGTTATAAACTTCCTATTTTAGGAAGTTTTTTCCTTTAATAGATATTTACACTCTTTAAAAGGATAATTCTTGCTTTCTCTTTTTAATTCAAGTATATTTAAAGTAGAAAGTAGGTAGCCAATGAAAAAAGGTAAGAAAAAAATAATTATACTTGCGGTCCTTCTAGTATTAGTTTTAGTTTATTTTGGAGCAAAGATTATTTTAATTAATTCACTTCCAAAAGTCCCTGATTCTTTTAAAGAAGCAATAGCGGCTTTTCAAAATCCAAAAACCATAGAAATACAAAAAACAACTGAACCTATAGAAGACTATTTCACTTATGAAGATATGAAAATAAGAAATGATTTTGAACCTTTTGAATATGAAGGACAAAAAGATGCTATGTATACTATAAAAAATAGTAATTTACGTGTTTCTTTTAATAAACAACCAAAAGATTATTATCTGACTTATGTAAAAGAAAATGCTGAAATACCAAATCTTTCTTATGATTTAGCAAAAGATTTAGAAAAAAACAATGTTACTACTGATTATGATTTATATCAATATTTAATACAAAATGTGAATAAAAAAGTAAATATTTTTAGTAGTTTTCACTCTATAAAAAGAGCACATACTTTATATAATGCTTTTGTACTAATAATCACAAATGTTCAAAAAGCAACTTTATTAAATGGCGATTATGAAGGATATATTCTAGAAACAAATGGAGATAAAATTGCTTATATTGATCATAACAATGAACACTATGCGATTCACTTTTGGAGTGCTGGCTACTTCGATGAGGATTTATACGATTTAATTAGTACCATTCAATTTGCATAAGTGCACAACTATATTTATTTTATTATAAAAGTATCAACAAAAGATACTTTTTTCTTTTGTAAATTATATTCTATAGCAATTATTAGTTTTTATTTAGTACTTGACAATACCAAGTACTTATTGTAATATGAAATTGCGAGGTGGTCGTTATAAATACACAATTTAAAAAGGGGGTACTGGAGTTATTGGTCTTACTCATTGTGGAAAAGAAAGATAAATATGGTTATGAACTTGTTGAAGAAGTAAGTAAGATTGTGGATGTGAATGAAGGAACCATCTATCCAATACTAAAACGACTTACGAATGAAGGCTACTTTGAAACCTATTTAGAAGAATCAAGTGAAGGACCAATAAGAAAGTATTACCATATTACCGCTTTAGGAAAAAAATATACAAAAGAGCAAAAAAAAGAATGGACGCGTTTTGCGAGCAGTGTGAATACTTTTATAGAAGGAAGGGAAAAATAATGAATAAAGAGAAATTTTTAGAAACGTTAAGAAAAAAATTATCAATTTTAGAAGAAAGTGAAATTGAAGATATTTTAATTGAATATGAAGGGTATATTGAAGAAAAAATGAAGGAAGGTTGTACGGAAGAGGAAGCCGTAAAATCAATGGGAGATGTTCGTGAACTTGCTAAAGATTTATTAAGTGCCTATAAAATAAAACCTGAGAAAAGTCCTACGAAAAACGAAGATACATTTAATAACTTCTTGGATAGTGTCGTAAAAGTATTTGAACGCATTTGTGATATTTTTTCTCATAAGAGTTTTGAAGAAATTATTAAGTTTATGGTGGAACTTGTGTTTATCTTTATCTTAATTGGCTTATGTAAAATACCATTTTCGATTATTAGTGAAATTGGAAATGATATGATTGGAGAAATTACTTATCCACACGTACTTTATACATTTTTACATGGTTTATGGAACTTTATATTAGAACTTGCTTACTTTATCTTTGCGGTTTTAATGTTTGTGAAACTCTTTAAAAAACGTTTCTTAGAGGAAGAAAATTTAGAGACAGTTTCTACGAAAAAGGAAAGAACAAAAAATAGTGAGAAAAAAGAACATATTGTTTCTGAAACAAAGAAGGAAGAGCATTTTGAGACATCAAGAATTTCTGATACACTCTTTAAAACGTTAAGTTCTATTGGTATGGCTTTTGTAAAACTTATTTTATTTTTATTACTGATTGGTGTTATTTTCTACTTAATTGGAATGTCTTGTGTGGTTGGAGTTTCTACGTATCTTTTATTTATTGGTGTTACTTATTTTGGACTTTATATTATCTTTATTTCTTTATTCCTACTTGGTATTTTGATCTTTATCTTCCTATTTAACATTATCTTTAATCATAAAACGCGTACAACAATGCTTCTTATTTTTTCTTTGGTAAGTGTTATCTTGTTAGGAGTTGGTACAGGGATTTGTGCTTTAGAGTTTGCATCTACTACTGTTATTTATGAAGAGAATACGAATTTAAAAGAAAAGGAATTCTATTATACCTATGAACCAAATTTAGTATTATCTACAAAAAATATTATCGAAGATGAAAGTTTAAAAGACCAAATTAAAGTTGTCTATGCTTATAACGATACCTATATCGATTTAGATGCTCGCCCCCGTTTAGAAAAGGAAGGAAAGTATCAAGTATTAAGTCTTTCTTATCGAACAAATTCTATACAATACAAATTCTATTTTGAAGAGTTCATTGAAAACTTGAAACAAAAAAAACTTGTTGCTACTTCTTTAGATGATGTGCAAATCAAAGTGTATGCAAGTCCGGAAGTCAGCGACAAATTAATAAAGACCCGTATCAGTTATTACGATGATTAAAAAAATGTCAAATTTTAAAAAAAGGTACATAATTTTTGTATCTTCTTTTTGTATTATGGTACAATAGTAGTGGTGGAGACTATGAATCAAGAAAAAATTAGTATGATTGAACGCTATGGTGAAAATTTTACGCAAAAAGAATTTATTACTGACCCAGCCATTGCTCGTGATGAAGAAATCAAACAATGTATTTTAATTTTATTGACTCCCGAAAAAAGTGCTCTTTTAGTCGGAAAACCTGGTATAGGTAAAACGGCGATTGTAGAAGGCCTTGCTTATCGTATTCAACGAAATATGGTACCGGATGCACTAAAGGGTTGGGAACTTATTAAAATTAATATTACAAGTTTACTTGGTTCTAGTGTTAGTGAAGGACAAGTAGAAAATAGAATTGATTTATTAGTAAAAGAATTAGACCAAAGAGAGAAAACGATACTTTTTATAGATGAAACACACGTTTTGGTGAATAAAAATACTGCTCAAAATGGTGGAATCGATTTTGCCAATATGTTAAAGTCAGGACTTGACCGTGGTGCTATCAAGATGGTTGGTGCAACAACAACAGAAGAGTATGAACAATATATTTTACGTGATAGAGCGTTCTTAAGAAGATTTCAAAAAGTAGATGTCATTGAAAGTGATAAACCAACAACCGTTAAGATTTTAATGGGAACGTATCCAAAGTTAGAAAAACAAATTGGAGTTAAGTTAAATTATACGGATTTTATTAAAGAAAAGATTATGACGTTTATTGTGGAAATGACAGATGAGTATAAAAGAGTGTATGAAGTAGCAGCAAGATATCCAGATATCTGTTTAACCATTTTAGCTAATGCTTTTTCCTACGCACTATTTGATAATGAAAGGGAAGTAAAAATAAAACATGTGTATAAAGCGATTTGTAATGCAAAAAATATATATGAGGATGCCAAAGTAAAAGAGATTGAACGATTTAAAGAAGTCTTTGCTGATTTAATTCGCGAAGAAAATGTAGATTTAGAAGATAAAGATTAGAAAGGGAGAATAAAATGGAAAGAAAAGTAAAAGTAGCCCAAATTGGGTGTGGCAAGATGAGTAAATACACAATGCGTTATGTTTATGAAAAGGGAGGAGAAATTGTTCTTGCTTTTGATGTTTCGGATTCTATTATTGGAACGGATATTGGTACCATTATGGAAACCGATAAGAAAAAAGTAATGGTAGAAGATATTTCTTTATTAGAAGAAAGACTAAAGGAAGTAAAACCGGATATTGCGATTGTGACTACTATGAGTTTACTAAATGATTTAGGAGACGTGTTACGTACTTGTTGCAAGTGCCATGTAAATGTGGTAACGACTTGCGAAGAAGCATTCTATGCTAGCAATTCCAATCCAACGTTATTTAAAGAATTGGATAGTCTTGCCAAAGCCGGAGGAGTAACGATTACCGGTTGTGGATACCAAGATATATTTTGGGGAAATTTAATTAGTAATTTAGCAGCATCAACGCATAAGATTACTAAAATTAAAGGAAGCAGTTCTTATAATGTAGAAGACTATGGTATTGCTCTTGCCAAAGCCCACGGTGCAGGATTAACACTTGAAGAATTTGATAAAGAAGTTGCTGCAAACGATCGTATGAGCAAAAAAGAAAGAGAAGAATTAATGAATCGTCGTGAATATTCTCCAAGTTATATGTGGAATGTTGCCGGTTGGTTAATTGATAAACTTGGACTTCATTTAAAAGAAATCAATCAAGAATGTGTTCCACAAACGCATACGGAAGATATTTATTCGAGTACTTTAGATATGACTATAAAAACAGGAGATGCCACCGGAATGAGTGCTGTTGTTACAGCAACAACGGAAGAAGGTATTACCATTGAAGCAGAATGTATTGGTAAGGTGTATAGTGAAGAAGATTACGATGCCAATATTTGGACAATTGAAGGAGAACCAAATACAACAATGACGATTAATAGACCAGCTACGGTAGAACTTACTTGTGCTGATATCGTAAATCGTATTCCAGATGTTATAAATGCTCGTAGTGGTTTTGTTTCAACAAGTGAGATGCCCGAATTAAAATATCGTGTAAAACCTTTAAATGAATACATAGAAAAAGAATAGTTTTATGCTATTCCTTTTTTTATCTCTTATTAATAATCAAGCGAAAGATGAAGATGGCTATTATTGCTGCGAGTAGAATACCAAACATGAGCAAGGCTTCATCTGCCATAAATCGATTTAGAAAAGAATGAATCCCGGAAAAGAATCCACTAAAAAAATCACCAACATCATCTATAAATTCCATAAGTTCTTGAGCAAAAGTTACAATAATATCTAAAATGAGCATTTGTATCACACACTTTCCTTTTCTTAATTATAATATAGACTTGAAATTTATTCAATTATTTGTTATTCTATTACTGTCATGGCGGAATTGGTGAAGTGGTTAACACGCCGGATTGTGGCTCCGGTATGCGTGGGTTCGATCCCCACATTTCGCCCCATGCGTTTATAATCCCCGTATTTTCGGGGTTTTTGTTGTGTGCCGTGCATGGCATATATCTAGTTGGTGAAAGTCCAATACGCGCGTAGGTATCGACGAAGT
>CANROY010000041.1 GCA_947632355.1 uncultured Bacilli bacterium | reverse complement strand
CAAAAAAGAATTTTAATAGGAAGCATTATAGGAATCGTATTAATAGTAGGAGGTATAAGTCTATACCGAAGTTTTGCACTGTATAAAGAAGAGAAAACATTTGATGTTTTACAAGGAACAGTACCTGATTTTGTGTATAAAGAATCTATATTAAATGGAGCATATCCAGTACTCAAAAGTTCGACAGGTGCAAAACTAATACCTGTAACTATTGATGAAAATGATGGAACAGTAAGAAAAGCAGACATAAAAGATGAGTGGTATAAATATGAAGAAAAGAAATGGGCAAATGCCGTCATACTTGTAGATGGAGTGACTGAACCAAAGAACGATGAAGTTATACCGGAAGAAAATATAGAAAGTTATTTTGTATGGATACCAAAGTATCGATATAAAATCTTCGATATGGGGAAATATGATTCCGTACAAGCAGAAGGAACAGAATTAGAAAACAAAGCAAAACCAATCGAAATAGAGTTTGGACTTGTAGATACAAAAGATAATGTTGATGAAGAATGTGCAACACCAAACGCAAGTGGAGAGGATGGAACTTGTGAAGTAGATGATTGGATGACGCATCCTGCGTTTACAGCCTTTGAAAACTCAAAAGGCTTTTGGGTGGGCAAATTTGAGACAGGATATAATCAAGATACAACAAATTCAAATACTATAAATGTAACTGAAAGCTGGACAAAAAGTGGTGCAGAACAAAATCAAAAAGATATTTCAAAAGTCATCATCAAACCAAATGTATATAGTTGGAGGTATATAAGTGTAGGAAATATTTTTAATACAAGTTACTTATATCAAAGAGAATTAGACAGTCATATGATGAAAAACACCGAATGGGGAGCTGTGGCCTATCTTTCACATTCCAAATATGGAACATGTGAAAATGATAAATGTACAGAAATAAGAATTAATAATAGTAGTAGTTTTGTAACAGGAGTAGCAGCCATTACATCACCGGAATCAGGATATACTGTTTATAAGGATTATGCAGACACAACCCCAAATACACCAAATGAAAAATCAACTGTATATCCCAAAAGTAAAGAAGCGAGTACAACAGGAAATAACACAGGAATATTTGATATGAACGGAGGAACATGGGAAAATACAATGGGATACGTGAGTACTGGAGATTTATCAAATTATGGATTAATTAAAGATACTGATTTAATAGAAGCAAATGCAAAATATTTTGATAAATATATATTAAACAGTTTTAATCAATTTAATAAAAGAATATTAGGTGATGCTACAAGCGAAATGGGACCATTTGTAAAAAAACGATATAATATAGGTACTAATGACGTTAGTTCATGGTATGAAGATAAATCATGGTTCCCCGATTCCGAAACTCCTTCGTTCAAGCGTGGTGGTGCTTACACTGACGGTACGAATAGTGGTATTTTCACATTCAGTACTGTCACTGGTGCTGCCTATAATGCAATTAGTTATCGTATTGTCCTAACTCCTTAATAAAAATTTTATTTTTTCTTCTTTACTTTAAATTTAGAAATCGTTATAATATTTAAAGAAGGTGAGGTAATAAAATGGAATTAAAAGGAAGTAAAACAGAGGCTAATTTAATGGCTGCTTTTGCTGGAGAAAGTCAAGCAAGAAATAAGTATACATATTATGCTTCTAAAGCCAAGAAAGATGGTTATGAACAAATAGCTGCTATTTTTGAAGAAACAGCCAATAATGAAAAAGAACATGCTAAACTTTGGTTTAAAGCATTACACGATGGGGATGTTCCTGATACTTTAACAAACTTAAAAGATGCTGCAAGTGGTGAAAATTACGAATGGACAGAAATGTATAAAGAATTTGCAGAAACGGCACGTGATGAAGGATTTACGGATATTGCTAATCTTTTTGAAATGGTTGGAGAAATAGAGAAACATCACGAAGAAAGATATATGAAACTTGTTGGAAATATTGAAGAGAATTTAGTATTCCAAAAAGGAGAAGAAAAGGTTTGGATTTGTAGAAACTGTGGACATATTACAGTTGGAGAAAAAGCACCTGTTGTTTGTCCTGTATGCAAACATCCGCAAAGTTTTATGGAATTAAAAGCCGAAAATTACTAAAAAAGCACAATGTGCTTTTTTACTTTTTGTTGACAAAAATGGATTAGAAAAATAGGTTTTTTTGTATTTTTATGCTATCCTTATAATAGGAGGAATACAAAATGAATGATTTAAGAGATGCATTACTAAAAAATAATTTAGAAAAACAATTTATCGTAAATGCTAGTTCTTCAGAGGAACCACAAGTTCTTGCTGCTATGATTACTGCTGCATCTAAAATGGCAAAATATAATGAATTTAATGATAATGTAGATGAAGATATGGTTATAGATGAGATTCTAGATTTATATCAAAAAGTGGAAGATGAGAATGTCACAACCATAATTGGTATGGCTCCACAATATGTACAAAATAATATTGGTTATGCCGTTGATTTTACTGATTATAATAGTGCGATTAAGGCTTATAAAGGGAATAAAGAAGCCTATGACAAAATCTATTATGGACTTTTAAACCGTAATGAAGAAAGAAATCAAAGTCATCATTTATAAAAAAGTACAAAAAATGTGCTTTTTTTTGGATTTTATGTTATAATAGCAGGCATGAAAGAGGGGGACTTGTATGTCTAAAGAAGAAATCTCTAAAAAAGAAGAGGACTTGAAAAGAGAAATTCTTGAGAATATGAAAGACAAAGTCTTAGAAGAAGTAGAAAAGGAAGTAAAAGCAAGCATTCTAAATTCTACCAAAGAATATAAAGAAGAATTGAAAGAGGAATTGCTAGAAGATGTTAATAATGAATTTCTAGATCGTGTTGATGAAGAAGCAAAACAGATTATTAGAAGTAAAAATGCTTCCATCTTTAAAAGAAATGTCCTTATTTTAGTTTTAATTGCTGTAATTGTGTATTTTGGTTATTGCTTATTTGATGCACGTTATTTTGATTTTATGAAATCCGAATGTGAACGTAATGGCAATTGTGGTACTGCAAATACAACAAATAACGATACAACGGCTGAAAATCTAGAGCAACAAGAAATTGTAAAAGATAAAAAATGGTATATTGAAAATTATGGGTATTTATTAGATCATGTGAAACTTTCTTTAAATGCCGATAATGTGAGTGCTTACTACTTATATAGTGGAGATAAGGAAATTAGTGAAATGAAATCAAGTGTTTTATTAAATCTTGCTTATCACCAAGTAAGTTCTAAGAATATTAAAACAAACTCTGTAAGTATTAGTGTTGAGGGTAGTGCTTTAAAAGAGGCTTTTGAAAAAGTATTTGGTTCAACGACTTACTATAATCCAACGAATTTTACTTATAATTGTTTAAATTTCAAATATAATAAAGAGAAGGATAAATTTAGTGCAGATAATAACAAATGTCCTTCCTCTACTAATAAGATTCTAGAAGAAATTGATGATATGTATGAAGATGGAGATGTTTTGTATATGATTACAAATGCTACCATCTATAATGCAAGTGAAAGTGCCTTTTATACCTTTGATAATCTATATGAAGCAGAAGTTACAAATGTTAGTGAAAATGATTTAGCAAGTAATGCTAAGAAATTAAATCGTTATCAATATCAATTTAAAAAAGTAGATGATACATACTATTTAAATTCCATTGTGAAATTAAAATAATTGTATTCATATTATAAAAGTATAGAATATATATTGAAAACATATTAATTTGTAAAAAAAATGTTAGGAAATAAAGAAATTATGCTATAATAATGTTAATAAAATGTTTGAGAGCAATCCTTAAGTAGATTTATTTTTTCTTCAAACAGAGATTAGATAAGATACGCTGAAATTATCTAAAGATAAAAAATAAATACGAAATTCAAATTGCTTTAGTTTTATCGTAAAGATGCGTTAAATCGAAAAACACGAGTGCTAGAAAGTTTCTAGAATTTGGGTGGTACCGCGGAAAAATGTTTTTTCGTCCCTTACAATATGTAAGGGGCTTTTTTAATTTATAAGGAGGAAGAAAGATGAAAGAGAAAGTAAATGCTTTAAAAGAAGAAGCATTAGAAAGTATTTTAAAAAGTACAAATTTAAAAGAAATTAATGATTTAAAAGTGATGTATTTAGGTAAAAAAGGACCGATTAGTGAACTTACCAATCATTTAAAGGAATTAGCACAAGAAGAGAAAAAGGAATTTGGAAAAGTTTTAAATGAGTTAAAAAATGAAATTACTTCGAAAATAGAAGAAAAAATAAAGTATTATGAAGAACAAGAGATTAAAGAAAAACTAGAAAGTGAAAAAATAGATATTACATTACCGGGAGTAAAAATTCCTATGGGTTCACCAAATATTTTAGAGCATATTATTGAAGAAATAGAAGCAATTTGTATGTCTATGGGCTATGATGTTGTGGATGGACCGGAAATAGAAGAAGATAAATACAACTTTGAACTTTTAAATATTCCAAAAGGACATCCAGCAAGAGATGCACAAGATACTTTCTATATACAAGAGGAAGAAATCTTATTACGTAGTCAAACTTCTCCAGTTCAAGCAAGAACGATGCTTGCGGCCGGTGGTGATAAACCGATTCGTATGATTTGTCCTGGGAAAACGTATCGTAGAGATGATGATGATGCTACCCATTCCCATCAATTTATGCAAATTGAAGGATTACTTGTCGATAAAAATATTAGTTTATCTGATTTAAAAGGAACAATGGATGTCATATTTAAAAAATTGTTTGGTCCGACTTGTGAAGTGCGTTTTCGTCCAAGTTACTATCAATTTACAGAACCTTCTGTAGAAACTGATATTTCTTGTTTTGCTTGTAAAGGAAAAGGTTGCTCCTTATGTAAAAATACTGGTTGGATAACGGTAAGTGGAGCAGGAATTGTGCATCCAAATGTTTTAAGAAACTGTGGATATGACCCAAATGTATGGAGCGGATTTGCTTTCGGTTTTGGAGCTGAGCGACTTGCTATGCTTAAGTATGGTATTAATGATATTCGTACATTTTATCAAACGGATTTAAGAGAAACCAAAGATTTTGACAGAAAGGAGAAAAACAATGATTAGTTTAGAGTGGGTCGGCGATTATGTTGACATTCAAGAAGAAGATTTAAAAGAATTGGCTGTTAAAGTAACCAAGGCTGGAATTAATGTTGAAAAAGTAATTACCAATCATATTGCCCATTTAGTAATTGGAGAAGTTTTAGAGTGTTTGCCACATCCTGATAGTGACCATTTACACGTATGTGATGTAAAAGTAAATGAAGAAGAAACCCACCAAATTGTTTGTGGAGCACCAAATGTTCGAAAAGGTTTAAAAGTAATTGTTGCTTTACCAGGGGCCATACTTCCAGGAGATTTTGAAATCAAGAAAAGTAAAATACGTGGTGTAGAATCTAATGGTATGCTTTGTGCTTTATTTGAACTTGGACTTGAAGAAAAAACAGAAGAAAACTATTCGAAAGGAATTTATGAAGTCGATGAAAGTGCCCCAGTTGGTGTCGATGCCCTAAAGTACTTAGGTTATGATGATACGCTCTATGAACTTGATATTCATAAACATCGTAATAACGATTGCTTCTATCATATTGGATTTGCTTATGAAATTGCTTCTGTTTTAAATAAAAAAGTAACTTTACCAAGTCTAGAGTATAAAGAGGATAATGACTCTATTAAAAATCATTTTAAATTGGAAGTTGAGACGGAGAAGTGTCCATATTATCTTGCCAAAATGGTTACCAATGTGGAAATTAAGGAAAGCCCTGATTTCATCAAGAAAAGACTTACAGCAGCAGGAATGCGTCCAATTAACAATGTGGTTGATATTTCAAACTATGTCATGCTTGAATTTGGGCAACCACTTCATTTCTTTGATAAAGATAAGTTAGGAGATACCGTTTTAGTTCGTGATGCTAAAAGTGATGAAGTGATTACAACACTTGATAGCAAAGAAAGAATCTTAAAATCAAGTGATATTGTGATTACAGATGGCAAGAAACCTGTGTGTATTGCTGGTGTTATGGGTGGAGAAAACACCGAAGTGGATGAAAATACAAAAACCATATTAATTGAAAGTGCTATTTTTGATGCAGTAAGTATTCGTAATACAGCAAGTCATTTAAATTTAAAAAGTGAAGCCTCTCTTCGTTATGGAAAAGGTTTAAGTTATGAATATACTAATATGGCGATCAATCGTGCTTGTCATTTACTTGAGAAATATGCTAATGCTACAATCTTAAAAGATACCGTTATGCACGATAAAGTGGATAAAATACCAAAACTTGTTACCTTTAAAGCAGAAGATGTTAACAAAATGCTTGGTATTGTGATTGATACAAAAGATATGGAAAAAGAACTTGACCGTTTAGGTTTTCCTTATACTTTAGAAAAAGAAGTATTCACGGTAACCATTCCTAGTAGAAGATTAGATATAGATGCAAATGTCAACGATATCGCAGAAGAAATCGGAAGACTTTATGGCTATCAAAATTTAGTTTCTACTCTACCGATTGCTAGTACAAGAAAAGGAGAATATGTTGGAGACGTTCAAATACGTAAAGAAATTACAAAACGTTTACGTATGCTTGGTTTAAATGAAGTCAAAAACTATACTTTAACAAGTCCTGATATGGCAAAACTCTTTAAGTACGATTCTAAAGAACAAATTACGTTACCAAATGCTATGAGTGTTGATAAAAGTATTGTTCGTACAAGTCTTTTACCATCTTTATTGAATACCTATGAATATAACAAAAAAAGAAATGTAAAAGATGTAAACATTTATGAAATTGCAAAAACTTATGATACCGATTTTAAAGAAACAACAAAAGTTGCTATCCTTATGAAAGGAAGTTATCTTACCAATGAATGGCAACGTATCAATATCAAAGTAGATTTCTACTTACTAAAAGGAATTGTTGAGAATTTATTAGAGTATTTAGGTTTTAAAAATAGAATTTCTTTCGTAAGAGAAGAGATTGTGGATTTGCATCCGGGTATTTGTGCTAGTATCTATTTAGATAGAGAACGTATTGGGGTAATTGGTCGAATTCATCCGAATATCAAAAAAGAAGAAGTTTATGTTTGTGAACTGAATATGAACGCTTTATATGAAGCAACCATTAAACCAATTAAATTTAAAGAAGCAAGTAAATATCCAGAAATTGTAAAAGATGTTGCTTTTGTTGTAGCAAATGATGTGGATAGTGAAAGTATTAAAAAAGAAATTGTTCATACCGGAAAAAGAATACTTTCAAGTTGTGAAGTTTTCGATTTATATCCGGAAATTGCGAGTGGTAAAAAATCGATTGCTTATAAGTTGAACTTTAAAGATGAAACAAGAACTTTGGAAGAGGAAGAAGTTATGGAAGTCTTTAATGCTATTATTAAACAGATTGAAGCAACCTTTAATGCCCAATTAAGAGATAAGTAAGTTCTATAATAGAATTTGCTTTTTTTCTGTTCTTGTACTAAAATACAAGTAAGAGGTGGGTTTATGGAAAAAGATATACCTGCAACGAAGAAAAAACTTTTACTAGGAAAAGCATTTTTATTAGGACTAGCAACGGGTTTACTTGTTGATTTGCCTTACATAGTAAAAGAAAATGACAAGCAAGTTTTGAATTCTTTAAAAACATTTGAAGAAAGTATAGAAGATTCTTTTCTGTATGAGGCGTTTACGGAATTTCATGAAGAACTACAAAACTTTGTTTATGAACGTGCATTATCTATTAAAAAATAAAAAGTTATTTCAAACAAACGAAATAATTTTTTTATTTTTCATCTTATAGAATTTATGATAAAATAGTAATAATTAAGAGAATAAAGATTACATTTAAAAAGGAGGAAAATTTATGACCCAGAAACTCGCTCACTTTTTTGTTTCTTTATTTGGTGGTATCACAGGAACTCTATTTGGAAAATATGTAATTGTTTTTTTGATTAGTTTAATGCCTATTCTTGAATTAAGAGGAGGTCTTATTGCTGCTAGTTTACTAGGATTACCTATGTGGCAAAGTTTCTTACTTTGTTTTATTGGAAATATTTTACCAATTCCGTTTATCTTATGGTTTATTAATCCATTATTTCGTGCTATGCGTAAACTAAAACATTTAGGAAAAGTTGTTATTTGGTGTGAAGAAAAAGCTCATTCGAAACAAAAAAAAATAGAAAATTTAAAATATATTGGTTTATTCTTATTTGTTGGTATTCCACTACCAGGGACAGGTGCTTGGATGGGATGCTTGATTGCAGCACTTCTAAATATGGATAAGAAAAAATCTCTACTTGCAGCACTTTTAGGAGTCATTTTAGCAGGTATCATTATGCTTTTTGTCTCTTATGGAATTATTGGGAGAGTCTTATGAAACATATTTATTTTGTAAGTAATAACTTAATGAGCCCGTTAAAAGTAGTTTATCCTAAAGAAACTTCTTTTGAAGAGGCAAGAAAACAAACGATTTTGAGTGTTAAAGGAGAAGAACTAGCCAAATCTTTAGTGCATAGAAAAGAATTTGAAAAAATAGATGCAATTTATGCTTCTAGTTATACAAGTGCTATTAATACCGCAAAGTATATGGCAGAAGAGAAAAAGTTAGATGTTTTGATTGATAAACGTTTAGATGAAAGATTGGTTGGTAATTTAGGAAGTAATGAATTTCGTTATTTAAAAGGGATGCAAGAACACGATTTTAACTATAAGTTAGAAAACGGCGAATCCATTTATGAAGTACAAAAACGAATGGAAGATTTTTTATTGGATATTCTATTATCGTCTGATAACAACATTTTAATTGTAACGCATAATATTGCTCTTTTAAGTTTATTAACGAAGTACTGTAATAAAGGATATAACTTGTATGATCATTTAATTTTGGATTATCACGATGAAGTGATTTATGATGGAACTTTCCACGATATGGATATCATAGAGTTTGTTTATGATGAAAATACATGTGTTGGTTTTAGAAGGGTGATGTAAGTTGAAAATAAAAGTAGGACAAGCCTTTCTGATAACAATTTTATCCCTTATTGTGGTTGTAGAAGTATTCATTCTTTTTTTTGGAGGATGCTAAAATGAATAAGGAAATTTCGTTAAAAAAGTTTTTGCTTTTTCTTTTTCTCTTCTTGCTAATCGTAAGTATTAGTCTTCTTTGCTATTTAAGAAAAGCAAAACCATTGTGCAAAGTCAATACAAACGAATGCAAAAGTGCCGTTTGTGAAAAGTGTACAATGGAGGGCAATCAAAAAGTTTGTAGTGAATGTAGTTTGTTTGATAAAGAAGATAATCGCATATGGACAGGTGGTTGTGTTTTTAACAACTAATCTGTCTTTCTTTTTTTTGACTCTTTTTTAGGATAAGGTTTTCTTTCATTTGTTAAACCAACTAAGTAGTCAATGCTTGTATTATAAAACTCTGCAAGACGAGCGTATTTTTCAATAGGCATAGCAACAATTCCTAGTTCATATCTAGAATAGTTTTGTTGTGGAATATTTAAAACTTTGGCAATATCTTTTTGATAATAATCTTTATCTTCTCTTATTTCTTTAAGCCTTTCTATATTCATAGTTCCACCTCTAGTGTCATTTTCTCATACACCAAAAACTATGTATTGAATAAAAACCACATATGGTGTATAATAAATTAAAATAAACCACAAGTGGTGTATGAGAAAGGAAGCAAAAATGAAGCAAAAAGAAAAAACGATATATGGACTTATAGGAAGTATTTTATTATTAGTTCTAATTGTAAGCACAAGTTATGCTTATATAAAACTTAATAAAGAAGAAAGAGAAGTTAATGTACTAGGAACCGATTGTATCAAACTCGAAATGAAAGAAGAAAGTGAAGGAATAACATTGCATCATGCCTACCCTGTAACAGATGAAACAGGACAAGCATCAACACCTTATACATTTAAATTAACCAATGAATGTGGAGTAGGAGTAGATTATGAAATACACTTGAGAGTAGAAGATGGAAGCACAATAGATGCTAGTAATATAGCAACAAGCGTGGATGGAAATAATAAAGTAAAGTTAACCAATAGAGTAACAAATGAAGAAGAACAAGA
>CANROY010000040.1 GCA_947632355.1 uncultured Bacilli bacterium | reverse complement strand
GATTATTTTAACAAATTAAAATAATCTATCGTTGGTTTGTCGTGACTCTGTCACTTTTGTTTGACAAACCTACATTTTTTTATCAAATCTGTATAATAAAGAATTTCTTTGCCTAAAGATTTAGCAAATTCTATTTCACTTTTTGTACTATTACCTATATAGCTATCTACATTTACTACTAAGATTGCATCAGAAAGTTTAATTCTTTCCTTATGCATTTTATCAAGCATAAGTGCTTCTTCTTCCGTAAAATCATCCTTACTTGTTTTATATGGATTATAAATAGGAACAAGCATACAATTTCCTTGCAATTCCATTTTTTCAGTTATTTCCATCATGTTATAATTTTCATTATTGTTCACCTAAATTCTTTTTTACTTATTCGTATTATGATAATAATTAAATTCTTGTAATTCTTTTGCGACATCATCTAAACTTTCATCCATTCCATCGCTATCTTCTAAGGCTTCTTCTATTAAAAGTAAAACTTCTGAAACACTACTACAGTTTTGATAAGGAATATGATTTAACTCTAAAATATCAATTTGATATTGTTTTAAATACAATTTATCATTAATTTTTATTAAATGATTTTGATGAATGGTATTTTCTATTAAGGTATTTAAATCTTTATTCATAATTTCACACCCTATAAATTATCAAGTGAATCCATCTTTAAAAAATCTTTTAGTTTTATATGTGTTACAGTGCTTGTTGAATAATCCACATCATCATTTGTAATAATGATTTTTTTAACGGTATTATCTAAATTTTTAAATGGTCGAAATTCCCTTTCGTATGTTTTATCTTCAACAATACTATACGCGACTTGAATATAATATTGTTTTCCATTTTGACTAATTAAAAAGTCAACTTCTGAACCGTTATCATTAAAAACATTTACATTATATCCCATATAAATCAATTCGTTATAAACAATATTTTCTAAATTATGTGTTAAATCATATTTATTATCCATACATTTTAAAGAATTAAAACAAACATCTTCATCATAGATTTTATAATAATATTTTAATTCACTTTTTTTCTTTGTAGAATAGGGTCTTATTTTTTCAATAATATAGGCTTCTTCTAAATAACTTATATATTTTATAATGGTATTAATCGAGCAATTTTCAAAACTATTTTTTGCATATTCTTGTATAGATTTAGCAGAGATAATACGACTATTCGATTCCGTAATAAAACGAATTAAACTTTTAAATAATTCTATTTTTTTAATATTATAGCGACTAATCAAATCATTAAAGACTATGGTATCTTCTAAATCGCTTAAATATTTTATTTGTGCATCTAAAGAGTTGAATTCAAATCTTTTGGGAAATCCTCCCCATATTAAATAATCGGTAATAGAAACATCTATTTTTAATTCTTTAGCGTATTCTACTATTTCTTTATAAACTAAAGGTCGGATTCGAAAGGAAACATAGCGTCCACTAAGTTCTTTTGTAAATTCTTTAGATAATAATTTAGAATTAGAACCGGTAATAAAAACAGAATTGTTATGCAATCTTAAAGTTTTAACAGCTTCTGCCCATCCATCTACCATTTGTATTTCATCAAGAAAAATATAACATTTTCCTTTTTTTCTATGTATTTCTATATAATCAATTAATAAGTCTGCATTGTAAATATTAGAAATGATTTTTTTATCTTCAAAATTCAAATAAAGAATATTATCACTTTTTTCTTTGATTTCATTTTTAATTTGTTCTAAAATGATGGATTTTCCACATCTACGAATTCCAGTAATAATTTTAATTAAATCGGTATCATAAAATTCTCTGATTTGATTTAAATATTTTTCTCTTTTTATCACCTATATCACCTAATAGTATTGTACTGAAAGATTTTCTTTAAGTCAACAAAATGTTTCAGTAAAGTGAAAGATTTTACTAAATATTGAAAAATCTTTCATTTGGAATTTTAATTCACATCAAAAAAGTTTTCCCAAGGATCTTTTCTTTTTAATCTTTTTAAAGCCATTTCGATTGTGATTTCGTTTGGTTTTACTTTACCTAGTTCACTCCAACGAATAGGCATCGAAACTCTTAAATTTTTACGTATGCGAAGCGAATAGGGAGCAACACTCGTAGCCCCTTTCGTATTTCGTATCCAATCAATAAAAATTCTATGTTTTCGGTTTTCCTTTCGAACATTACTTGTATATTTCTCCGGCCACTTTGCTTCCATTAAATCCGCAATGTTTTTAGCAAATTCCCGAAAACTTTTCCACGTTTTTAACTTTTGTGTTGGAACAACAACGTGATACCCTTTTCCTCCACTCGTTTTTAAAAAAGAAGTTAACTTTAACTCATCTAATATCTTTTTTAAATCTAAAACGCCTTCTCTTACTCTTTTTAAATCTAACTTTTCATCCGGATCTAAATCAAAAACCAAATAATCCGGATGATTTAACGTATGCACATGACTTCCCCATATATGAAATTCAAAACTATTTCTTTGCACTTCAGAGATTAATCCACTTACATCTTTTATATAGTAATAATCTTCTCGATTCCCATCTTCGTTTTTTATCTTTATTTTTCCAATTCCTTTATTATCGTTATCCAAATGTTTTTTAAAAAAGATATCCCCTTTTATTCCTTCAGGAGAACGGATGACTGAAATCAGTCTTTTTTCCATATAAGGAAGCATTCTTTTGGCAACTTGTTGATAATAGTTTACGATATCCATTTTTGTTACACTTGCATATATTTTTTTCTTTGGATTAGTAATGGAAATTCCTTCAATCATACCCTCTTTTTTAGAATTTTTCTTTCTCTTACTATGATTTGCAATTTCTTCCATTGTTCTTCCGGTTTTCACACTCGTATTGTATTCTAAAATATCTTTATAAACGTAAGCATTATCTTTTTCTTTAATGAGTAACCAATTGTCTTCCTTAAAAGAAACAAGCGTCCAATGTCCTCTTAAACGTTTTCCGCGTAAAATAAATTTCACTAAACCATTTTTAAAATCTTTCGAAGGATTCCCAAGCGGTTCCCAGTACCCTTCATCCCACACCATCACCGTACCTCCACCATATTCACCTTTTGGTATGGTTCCTTCAAAATGACGATAACTTAAAGGATGGTCTTCTACGTGTATGGCTAGACGTTTGTCTTTGGGATTATAAGAAGGTCCTTTTGGAACAGCAAAACTAATCATTGTTCCCTTCCATTCCAAACGTAAATCATAATGGTCTTTACGAGCAAGATGATGTTGAACGACAAAATGTAACTTTTTGTGAGATGGTGTCTTTTTACCAATTGGTTCTTTTGTCTTTTTAAAATTTCTTTTTTCATTATATTTTGTTAATTTATTCATACTTCTACCTCTTTGGTAATTAGTATGCCCTAAAAAATTATAATAATTAAATTTTTATTGTTGTATGGCAAATGGAGTTTCTGATGGATCAAATACGTAACCTTCAATGGTAAATCCACTATTAGAAAAATTTGAACCATTTGCATTCCAAATACCTCCAACACTAGCTCCATAAGAAGTCGTAGAAACTTTTCCATCATTATATTGAATTTTATAATATATGGGACCAACAGATGCTCCACATCCATAAGCTCCTGTTGCATACACTGTATATGATCCTCCCTTATATTCTTTTATAATTGGCCTGAAATTTGCTTCAGTATAATCGCTTGTTGAAAAGCCTAAACTTTCAATTATATTTTTAAAATCAACTTGGTCTCCTTTTAAATAATAAATTGTTTCTGATAAAATAGTTGGATTATCCGGTAACAATGATGTTGTTTTAAAAAAGACATTACATTTTGTTCCTTTCTTAAAATTTTTTACTTCAATTTGCCATTTATTATAATTCCAACTTCCTTTTGCTCCTTTATCGCATTCTACTATTACCTCATAATTAGTATCTTCAGTTTTTGGAGGTATTTCTTCTGCTTCTTCTTCATTAACTTTAATAGTTAGTTTTACATCACTAGTACTAAAATCAGGTACTGTTCCTTGTAAAACATCAAACGTTTTCTCTACTTTATACATCGCAAAACTTCGGTATAGACTTATACCTCCTATTATTAATAGGATTCCTATTATACTTCCTATTAGCATTTGTTTTTGTTTTTTATTCTTTATAAATTTTTGTAATTTCATTTTTATTCTCCTATTTTGTAGCCGTATCTAGGCTATTCTAAAATCATTATAGCCATATTAAGGCTAAAAGTCAATAGCCGTATTCAGACTGTGTTTTAATACAATTAGGTGAAAAATATGAAAACAAGACTTAAGGAATTAAGAGAAGATAAAGATTTATTACAAAAAGATTTGGCGAAAATATTAAATATGTCTCAAAGAGGTTATTCGCATTATGAAAACGATGTAAATATTCCGAATGACATTTTAGTAAAACTCGCTCAATTTTATAAAACAAGTACTGATTATATACTCTACTTAACCGATGAAAGAAAACCTTATCCCAAAAGTATTCTAAAAGAAGAGGATAATTAACAAAAATTACCATGTCAATTACGCAAACATTTGTTTGAATTTTATTTTTTTCTATACTATAATAAACTTGGTGATTTTATATGGACTTAAAAGAAAAGTTAACGATTCTTGCTGATAGTGCTAAATACGATGCCTCTTGTTCTTCAAGTGGAAGCACAAGAAAAAGCGAAAAAGGAATGGGTGCTACTGCCTTTTCAGGCATATGCCACTCTTTTGCAAGTGACGGAAGATGTATCTCTCTATTAAAAATCTTAATGACCAATATTTGTATCTTCGATTGTAAATATTGTTTGAATCGTAAAAGTAATACGGTAAAGCGTGCTTTGTTTACACCAGAAGAAGTCTGTGAAATTACTTTAAACTTTTATCGTCGTAATTATATTGAAGGTTTGTTTTTAAGTTCCGGTATCATCAAAAGCCCTGATTACACAATGGAACTGTTATTAAAAACTGTCATACTTTTGCGTAAAAAGTATCACTTTGGAGGATATATCCATTGTAAAGCCATACCCGGTGCGAGTGAAAGATACTTAAAAGAACTAGGAAAATACGTAGATCGACTTAGTGCCAATGTAGAACTATCAACGGAAAATGGTTTAAAGTTACTTGCTCCCAATAAAAAAAGCAAAAATGTCGAAAACATTATGCATTACGTGAAAGAAAATAGAAATAAAAAATTTGTTCCAGCAGGACAAAGTACCCAAATGATTATTGGTGCTACAAAAGAAAGCGACTATGAAATTATGAATAAAAGTGCATCTATGTATCAAAACTATCAATTAAAACGTGTTTTTTATTCTGCTTATATAGGTGTAAACCACGACAAACTTTTGCCAAGTTTAAAAGAACCACCATTGAAACGAGAGAATCGCCTTTACCAAGCTGACTGGCTCCTTCGTTATTACCATTTTAAAGTAAGTGATTTATTAAGTACCAAAAATCCCAACTTCAATATTTTAGTAGACCCAAAATGTGATTATGCTCTTCATCATTTAGAAGAGTATCCAAAAGAAGTAAATACCTGTTCCTATTTAGAACTTTTAAAAGTCCCTGGAATTGGTGTTACAAGTGCCAAACGAATTATAGCTTCTCGAAAAGTATTTACTTTAACTTTTGAGGATTTAAAAAAGATGGGTGTTGTTTTAAAAAGAGCCAAGTATTTTATTACGTGCAACCATCAATATTTATTAAATCCTAGTTTATGCAAAAAAGAATTTATTGAAGCCAATTTAGTTTTAGAAGAAAAAAAACCTATTAAAAAAGAGTATGAACAATTGAGGTTATTTCATGAATAGCGTTTATATATACCAAGATACATTTTTACATCTTCTAAACTTAATTGTTTATTTAATAGAACATAAAATAAAACCTTTCCAAATTAAAAATACAAGTTACACAGGTACTCTACTTGACCAAGTCGTTACTTTAGACATTCCTGAAAAAGAAGAGATTCTTTCTCGTATTATAGAAACCATTGGCATTCGAGCATTCCATACTACGTATTACGTTTTCTTATCTGATGTTGAAAACAAAGAACTTATTTTATATTACTTTTACTTAAATGGGTTAAAGTATAAAACAAACATTTTAAACTATCGATATTTAAAATGTGTAGACAAAGTCATAAAGATTTCTCAAATGGTTCGTAATGAATGTCATAAATACAAAGGATTTGTTCGTTTTAAGGAACTACAAAATCATATTTTATATGCAGAAATAGAACCATCAAGTGATTGTTTAAGACTTTTATCGAATCATTTTCAAAAGCGTTTAAAAAATGAGTATTGGATCATAAAAGATGTGAAAAGAAACATACTAAGTTTATATGATAAGAAAAAGTATATTCTTGTTGATGCCGATACTCTTTCTTTCGAAGTAATCGCAAGCGAAGAAGAAAAAACAATTGGAGAGTTATGGAAAACATTTTATAAAACCATTGGTATTCGAGAACGTAGAAATGAACGATGCCGAATGAATTTTATGCCTAAAAAATATTGGAAATATATGTTGGAGGTGGAAGAAGAAAGATGAAGAAAGTATTAAGAAAAGAAGAGTTGTATTCCTCTATGCAAGAAGCCATTCATTTGTTATGTGATACCGTAAAAGAAACGCTTGGACCGAAAGGAAAAAATGTAATCATTGACCATTCTTTATTTACGCCGTTTATTACGAATGATGGTGCAACCATTGCTCGCAATATAGAATCTAGTGATGAAGTAATCAATACCATTTTAGAAATTGCCAAAGAAGCTTCTTTAAAAACAGATATGATGGTTGGAGATGGGACAACAACGACTCTAGTACTATTAGAAAGTATTTTTGATTTAAGTCTTGATTTAATCAAAAAAGGAATGCAACCCATGCTTCTTAAAAAGAATCTAGAAAAAAGTTTAGAGTACGTTTTAAAATTGTTAGAAGAAGAAAAAAGAATGCCTTCTAAAAAAGAGTATGAAAGCATTGCTAAAATTGCTGCGAATGATAAAGAAATGGGTTTCTTTATAAACGAAGTATATCAAAAAATTAAAACCAAAGAAGGAATTCAGATTCAAGAAGTTAATTTCCCAACTTTAGAAGTGACATATCAAAAAGGGTATTCCTTTCCTATAGAACTTGCAAGCCCTCTCTTTTTAAAAGGACAAGATAGTTGTCATTATGAACACCCTACCCTTCTTTTTCTAGAAGATAATGTCGAAGAAATAGATGCTTATAGCACATTCATCAACGATGCCATTCAAAATAAAAAATGTCTTCTTTTTCTTGCTAATGAATTTTCTGAAACTTTTCTACAAAATTGTGTATATCTAAATCAAGAAAATACCCTATCCTGTGTTCTTTTCAAAATAAATGCTTATGGGATGATGCACAAAAGAATACAAAAAGATTTGGAATTTCTAACACATAAGAATAAAGAGAATTTCGGTGTTCTAGAAAGCATTACGTTTACGAGTGACACTGCTACGATTTCTTTTACTCCTTCTAAAGAAACAAAAGACTATGCTAAACAATTAAAAGAAGAAAGTATAGAAATAAAAGACGAATTTGACCAAGAATTTTATCATCAAAGAATTGCTATGTTTTTAAATGGACTTGCAACGATTAAAATAGGTGCTTCTACAAAAACCGAATGCCACGAAAAGAAAATGCGTCTTGTTGATGCTTTATGGGCGTTAGATAGTGCAAGTGAAGGAACTTTACTTGGAGGGGGACTTTCTCTTTTAAAAATTGCTAAAAAAATGAAAATAGAAGAAGAAAGTGATTTTATCTTTAAAAAGGCTTTAGAAATACCCTTTAAGCAAATTCTTGCTAATGCTGGTTTAAATAATGAGGAAGTGTTAAAAAGGCTTGAACAAGAAAATATGCAAGTGCTTTATAATGTAGCCACAGAAGAGTACGAAAGTATTTTAAATACAGAAGTTATTGATGTTTATAAAGTAGTAAAGCAAGCCCTAGAAAATGCCTGTTCTATTGCTACAATGCTTCTTACAACAACAAGTTTAATTATTAATGAGCATCAAGAAAATTTAAACAAAACAAGTGAATATACGGAATTATAAGCATTTAAAAACACACTCTTTTTTAGTGTGTTTGTTTTACTTTTTATGTCCTAACTCTTCATTAGAAAAGCCATAAACAGGATTAGAAAACATATTATTAAATAGTTCTAATGCGTATTCTTCGCCATAAATTAAATCTTGTTGTATCATTTGTCTTTTAAACTTTTCAGAATTATATTCGTTTATATTAAAATAATCTTCTTGTTTATATAAATTAAAGAAAAGGTCTGTTAAATCTAAGTCAATAGTTGTACGAATTCCCATATTCATAGCAACTTCTCCAACCCTTTTTACACAATCTCTAAAATGATACCCACCAATAACTAATTCATCTATATTACCTAATTGTTTTAGTAATAATTGCTCATTTGGGTATTTTGGTATGAAATCTTTCTTTTCGGTACCATCACTTAAACAAGCACTTGCTTCATCAAACGTAACATCAGTATAAATGATTTTATCTTCCGGCTTTGGAACAATTCCATATATATTTTTATCTGGATACAAAACAAAAACCACTTGATAGCCTTTCTCTCTATATCTTTTTTGTATACATTCATTCAATATAGGAAGAGGTCTCTTGATATTCCATTTATCATAAAAATCATCATTATGAAATAAAAACATTTTTGTATATTCTTCAATAGGGTACAAATATAAAAATACTTTATTCAATTTTTATCACCTCTAATTTTTAAGTTTATTAAATTAGCAACACTTGATGAATTAATTTTAACAAAATCGATTATATTGTGCAAACATTATTTATTGCTTAAAAAATTATATATTCCTATTTATCAAAGCACTATTGTCAATATGTTGCCTCATTTCATATCCATTTATATGATATTTTGGTTTCATATATTTATAAAGATAAAATTTATTTATATCATAATTCGAATTTATCGTTTTATTTTGCAAAGAATACTTAATAAAAATATTTTTAAAATCATTTAATAATTCAGAAATATTATTATATTCGTGTATACCACTATAATAACAATTATTATCAGTAAACATAGGTTCAAACCAATAAACTTTATCGTAATTATAGAAAACTAAAATAGAATGACTAGGACAACCTTTATTATCATCATAAAAAATGTAATACGTTTCTATTTTAAGATTTGTCATTAAATTAAACCAATAACGATATAATTCAGTCATATCCCAACAAATTCCTAAATGATTTTTTAACAATTCTAAAGGAGCTTGTAGACTATACGTTTTAGCATCGTTTACTCCAGAATGTTTATTTCCCGATTGGTCAATCCAACCATATTGAAACTCATTTTGACAATAAGCAAAAAATTTATTTATAGTTGTTAAACCAATTTTTTTTAAATAATCTTTATCTGTCTTCGAAGAAAATTGCTTCACTATTTTAGCTGGATAAATTTCATATAAACTAAATGTATCAACTTCTAATTCAAAAGGTTTAAAGATTTGTAATATTTGTTTTTTCATTGTTACTATTTTGTTATAATCTTTATCTATATGAATAGTAATATAAAATTTAAAAGTTTTTGGATTATATCTTTCACTTGGTAAAATTTGATAGATTTGTTCTTGAAATAATTTTAATTTTTCATTTTCTTCAATACTAAAATATAGTACATAACTATTTTCTTTTCCATTCATTATTTCAACGTTATTAACTAATATTTTTAATTTAGGAAATTTAATTTTTGATAATCTTTTTAAAACATTTTCTTCCTCTTCAATATTCCATGCTGATAAAGTAAAATGATATGGAAGAGTATCAGCAATTTCACGATTAATATTTTTACCAAATGGAACTTTGCATAACTTTTCATTTAATCTTTTTATATAAAAATTTATCTTTTCTAAATTATTATCATCGAACGTAGAAATTAAAGTTACTCGATTATGCATAACTAAATACCTCCATTAACAATAAATATTATATCAAACAAATTTGTATTAGTTTGAACTATATATTGATTTAATACTTTTTTAAAGAATTATTAAAATAGAAAGGAAAATGTTACGTAAAATAAATAATGGTAATCGAGTAGAGTAAATTTTCAATAAATTTAGTTTTATTGATATGATACCCTCTCACACCACCGTACGTACCGTTC
>CANROY010000039.1 GCA_947632355.1 uncultured Bacilli bacterium | reverse complement strand
AAAGATCCAGAATTTGCAGGGTACTATGATATCGAAGAGAAGCATCGTCAACAACTAGAGAGTGCAAAAGAAACAGGGATTGGTGAAGGCGAACATAATGCTAAAATTTCTACTGCGAAGAAATTACTAAAGTTAAATGTTTTAACTAATGAACAAATAGCAGACTCAACAGGATTATCTCTAGAAGAAATAAATCTTTTGAAAGAAGAAAATTAATTCTTCTTTTTTCTTGCATCTATTTGACAGTAGAATGAAAAACTTAAACTATATTCATTTATTTTCGTGTTATACTAAAAATAGGTGATTTATTGTGAATAATAAAGGATTTACGTTAGTTGAATTACTAGCTGTCATAGTTGTACTTGCTATTTTAATTGCTATTGCTGTTCCAAGTACTATATCTATTTCTAATAAATTAAAAGTAAATATGTATTGTAGTAAAATTGATTCAATTGAAACAGCAGCAAAATTATATGGAGAGGATCGAAAAGATAGTTTTATTGACAAATACGATAGTCAATATCCAAGTAAAACGATAACTGTTAAAACTTTAGTTGAAAGTGGAGATTTAAAAAAAGATAATAATGCAGAGCCGTATATAGTAGACCCTCGTGATAATAAAAGCATGGATGATTTTTCATTTATTGTTTATGTAAAATACAACCGTATTTATGTACATTTTCCAGAGGAAGTAAATACAACTTGTGAGAAGTAGAAAAATATGGTAAGATAGGTCATAACTTTTGGAAAGGGGTGTTTTTATGCACACGGTTTGTTTAATTGGAAAACCAAATGTCGGAAAATCGACTATTTTTAATCGTTTAATTAAAGAAAATAAATCGATTGTTTTAGATACCCCTGGGGTTACAAGAGATCGTATTTATGGGGATGTTCATTATCAAAATAAAACATTTTTACTAATCGATACAGGTGGTATTGAAGATGGAAACGATAATTGGAACAAAGATATTTTGATGCAAGCAACTCTTGCGATTGAAGAAGCAGACGTAATCGTTTTTGTTGTTGATGGTAAAGAAGAAATTAGTAGTAGTGATATGAAAATAAGAGATATGCTTTTAAAAACAAACAAAAAAATTATTGTAGCTGTCAATAAAATGGACAATGAAAAACGTAGTGAAAATGTTTACAATTACTATGAATTAGGGTTTCCTATTGTTTTGCCGATTAGTGCTACACACAATATTGGGTTTGATCTTCTTTTAGAAGAAATAGCTAGTGATTTTCATGAAGTTGAAGAAGTAGAAGATACAAGAGTTAAATTTTGTTTTATTGGAAGACCAAATGTGGGGAAAAGTAGTCTTATTAACGCTTTATTAAACGAAGAAAGAGTTATTGTAAGTGACATTGCCGGAACAACGCGTGATGCTACCGATACGGCATTTATGTATAACGGAGAAGAAGTGGTTGCGATTGACACCGCCGGAATGCGTAAAAAGGGACGTATTTATGAAAATATTGAAAAATATAGTTTGGTGCGTAGTCTAAAAGCTATTGATCGAAGTGATGTTTGTGTATTAGTCATTAACGCCGAAGAAGGAATCATTGAACACGATAAACATATTTTATCCTATGCGATTGAAGCCGGTAAGGGCATCGTAATTGCTGTAAATAAGTGGGATACGATTGAAAATCCCGACCAAGAAATTAAAACATGGAAGAAAAATATAGAGTCTCATTTTATGTTTGCTCCTTATGCTTTTGTGGTTTTCTTATCTGCCAAAACGAAAAAGAGAATGCATACCCTAATGCCTGCAATCCTTGGTGCTTATGAAAATAATCGTAAAGAAATTAAAACGAGTGATTTAAATAACGTGATTGTGGATGCCGTTACGATGCACGAACCTCCTTCTTATAAAGGAAAACGTTTAAAAATTTATTTTGCAAGTCAAACGGATAGTCATCCTCCTAAGTTTACATTTCATGTTAATAATAAAGGATTAGTCCATTTTAGTTATGAACGTTACTTAGAAAATAAGATAAGAGAAAATTTTGATTTAATGGGAACGCCAATTTTATTACAATTTAAAAATAAAAAAGAAGACTAGTTGCCTTCTTTTTGTTTGCTTAGAAATTGTTTACCATCTACCATTCGCCCCACTAGCATAGAAGAGGCGGTATCTCCGACAACATTTAAAACGGTTGCAGGAGCATCAATGATAGTCGCAATAATCGTAAGAATTGGTAATGCAGCAGCAGGAAATCCCATAAAACTTAAAATAAACATTTCAGAAATGGTTCCTCCTCCAATTGGTACAGCAGTAACCAAAAGAGTAGCAAGTAAAGAAACCGCTAGAATAGTCGTAATACTAGGACTCGTTTGAAATAAATAGACTAAGAACATCACTTTAAATACACTACCAATGACAGAACCATCTTTATGAAAACTTGTTCCCATAGGAATGGTTGCTTCTGCAATGTCACTTGCTATACCCATTTCTTTTGTTGATTTAATATTAACAGGAATACACGCTGCAGAAGAACAAGTAGCAAGAGCTGTAACGGTCGGTGTTAAAATATGTTTCCAATAGGAAATGATTCCTTTTTTTCCTCCACTTAGAAAAGCGTAAAAGGAATAAATAACAACATACACAAATAGACATAAAAGGGTATAAATCATAAACGTTTTTAAGAATCCAAATGCAATACTACTACCATAGGTTCCAATAAAAGTAGCAAAATAGCAACCTAATCCAATTGGAGCATAATACATAATGAGATTAACCAAATTTAAAACCACTTCATTTAAACTATGAATGGTGTTTGCAACAATACTTGCTTTTTCACCACTTTTACGAACCGCAAGACCAAATAGAATGGAAAATAAGAGTAGAGCAATAATATTGTCTTTACTAAGTAAATTAGAAAAATCACTCACTGTCAGTAAATTCGCCGTTCTTTCTAATAACGATACATTTGTATCTAACGTTGCTTCTTGTTCCATAAGTCCTAACACATTTTCAGTTGCATTTGATTCTACTAAAGGAACAAAGTGGGTAACTAAAATGCCTAAAAGAGCAGCAACAATAGACATTAAAATAAAAGTAAGAACAATGCGGCTCATAATTTTCCCTAAACGTTTAGGACTTTTCATCCGAATCATAGCATCTGCAAGATTTAAAAAAATCAATGGTACAATGACAACAAATAACAAATTAATAAAAATCGTACCAAGTGGTTTTACAACTAGAACTTTTTCTTTGAAAATAAAACCGAATATGGCTCCAATGACAATCGATGCTAACAATACTAAAGTTCCTTTGTAATTTTTTAAAACTTTCTTCATTCTTTTCCTCCTATCTTCATTATATTAAAAATCAATAAAAAAAGGAATAAAAACTAATTTTTTCCTTTTTCATCAATTCTTTTCTTAAACTTCCACCTTGTTTTATCAGGATTAAAAAATTCACGTATGTCCACGTTAAGAACTTTGGCTAAATGATTTAAAAATTCAATCGATACGTTAATTTCTCCACGTTCTACACTTGCTAAATAACGATAATTCATACCAAATTGTCCATAGAATTTTTCTTGGGATAAATGGGATTGGTATCGAAAATATTTTAAATTATTCCCAACGATTGTTTGAATTTTCATACTACACTCCTTTTGCTATTAATATAAAGATTTGTGTAAAACAAGTCCACTACACGATCACTACACAAAAATTGACAATTGCTTAAATTTAAGGTATGATTAATATCATTCGGAGGAAATTATGAAAACAACAAATAAGGAATGCAAATTAAAGAGTTTACGTGAACAAAAAGGATTTAGTTATGAAGATATGGCGCATATGTTGAAAATTAGTAAAGCCTACTATTGGCAACTTGAACATAAAAATAGACGCCTTTCTTACATAATGGCCAAAAAAATTGCTTCTATTTTTCATTTAAAACCAGATGATGTGTTTTATGAAGAATATAAGGAGGAAACGTAAGAAAGTTTTATCATATATTACAATAGGTGATAAAAGTGGAATTGAAAGAGGATTTCTTTAAGAAAGTGGAGAAGAAAACCAAAGTAAATAAAGACACCATTGTAAGTCTTGCTAAAAAACTACAAGCAGGCAATATGAAAGATGAAGCAACATTACGAGAAGTAATTTCTACTTTAAGTACGATGACGGGTAGACAAGTATCAAAAGAACAGGAAGATAAAATTATTAGTACTATCGTTCAGGATAAAGTTCCTAAAAATATTGATAAAATGTTTTAAAAAACAACTAATTATTTTTTAGTTGCTTTTTTTCGTCCGACTAATTTGTCTAAGGAATAATTATATTGTTTCGTAAATTCTAAAGCATATGTGGTTGTAATTAAACATTTATTATTTTCATATTTATGGATGTTGGATTGACTCGTATTTAGTTTTTCGGCTAGCTTTTTTTGTGTCAAGTTCTTTTCTTTACGAAATTTTTTTAAATTACTAGAAACTTCTTGCTTATTAATCTTTTGAATCTCTAGCACTTGTTCTTTCGTAGGAGAGTAACCGATTAAGTAATCTAAACTTGTATGGTAAAGATTGGCAAGTTCATTTAATCGATTTAATGGAATAATGTCTTTGCCGTTTTCCCATCCAGCATAGGTACTACGATCAACGTGTAATCTATCTGCTACTTCTTTTTGTGTTAGACCTTCATATTCTCTTAATTCTTTTAATCTATCTAACATACAACGACCACCTAGTATTAATTTTCTCTAAATTTTTTAGGAAATTCGTAATTTAGTGGGTTATTGTAATAAAAATATGCTATAATAGGAAAAATGAGGGATTTAAAATGAAAGAATGTTATCAAAAATTAAAAAAATTAAGAATAAAAAATAATTTAAGTTATGAAGATATGGCCAATACTTTAGGAATTAGTAAATGTTTTTATTGGCAGTTAGAACACAAGAAGCGTAGGCTTTACTATGATATGGCATTAAAAATTGCTGCTATATTTCATATGAAACCTGATGCTATTTTTTATGAGAGGTAGCCTTTTTGTAAAGATGTGACACTTAAAGAAGTGCCCTTTTTTGTAAAAAATTGACCAAATTTGACAAAATAAGTGTAAAGTGCTATAATTTAGATACTATTTAAGGGGGTTAGTGTGATGATTGTAAATAGTACAATAAATAGGGGGATTGACCTTAAAAATAAGGTTTTAGAAAACATTTATGCACTTTATGGAAAAGAAGAGATTGAGGATATTGCTCTAGTAAGTAAAAGTGAAGGCTTTTATTTATGGGATATACTTCTTTTCAATCATACCAAATGTAATGTTTATTCCAATAGGGATGGTAAACTTTTATTTGATGGAAAAAGTTTTGCGTGTGCCAGTCCATTTTCTAGTGGTTGTGCATGGGTGAAAGTAGAAGAGAAATGGTTCATTATAAATACCGTAAAAAATGAATGTGTAGAAATACCAAATCAAATCACTTGGAAAAATATAAGACCAATGAAAAATGGAAATATTGCCATCTTTAATCCAAAAAATGCATGGGGTAGTATTTATTATGATAGTGAAGAACATACCTTTAAAAAGGATATTCCTTTTATTTGGGATGCGTTAGAGTTTTCTACTAATGCAAACGAAGTCATGGTTGGTATGTGCAACGAAAATGCTGATATGTATCAAATTAAATTAACCAATATGAAAAAAGAAGAAGCGTATCAATACGAAACGTATAAAAAATTCTTAAAAGAGCAATACCAATTACAAAAAGAATGCTTAATGCTAGCACATGCTACAAGTGAACTTACCAAAACAGAATTTTGTATGTCTGCTTATCCATTCTATGAATCAAAAGAAGTTATCTGTACGAATAAACAACCAGAATTAGTAGAAACGATTCCAACGAGTGAATACAAAAGAGTTCTTGGTCGAGCTATTAAATAAGGAACAATTTAAAAAAACAAATTGTTCTTTTTTATAGAAGTTTTTTAAATTATGCTATAATGAAACATATACAATAAAGGTTTAGAAAGGAGAAAAAAATTGTCAAAGAAAAAAGTTTTTATACTTATTGCTTGTGTTTTGATTGTCCTTGCTCTTGTAGTTGCTTTTTTGATTTATAAAAGTAAAACTTGTAATAATTGTTCCCGTTGCGCATCTACTTTAAATTGTGAATGCAACAAAAGAACTTGTACTTGTGATTATCTTAATGAAAAAAATGAAATACAAAAGATTAAGTGCCCTAATCGAAATAAAGAATAATTTTTTAAAAAGAAAGTTCTAAAAGGCTTTCTTTTTTCATAGTTTTAAATAGAAAAGTGGAAAGGATTAGTAATATGGAAAAAAGTGAAATTATAAAATCTATTGCGACTCGTGGTAATGGAGAAATATACTTAGGTGTTGTTGGAGCAGTACGTTGTGGTAAAAGTACATTTATAAAGCGTTTTATTGAAAACTTAGTTGTTCCAAACATCACTGATGAATACGAAAAAAGAAAATGCTTGGATGAAATTCCTCAAACTGCAGAAGGAAAAACCATTATGACAACGGAGCCAAAGTTTGTTCCTTCTAGTGGGGCAAGCATTAAAGTAGATGAATTTGAAACCAATATTAAATTAGTTGATTGTGTTGGTTTTGTCATCAAGGGAGCCAATGGACACGTGGATGAAGATGGAAATCCTCGTATGGTAAAAACCCCTTGGTTTGAGGATTCAGTTCCTTTTTATGAAGCAGCCGAAATGGGAACGGAAAAAGTCATTCGTGATCATGCAACCATAGGTATTGTGATGACTTCAGATGGTTCTTTTGGAGAAATACCAAGAGAGTCATATATTGAGGCAGAAGAAAAAGTCATTACCGAATTACAAGAATTAGGAAAACCGTTTATTGTTATTTTAAATACCAAGAATAAAGAAAGTAGTAGTGCGATTTCCCTAGCAAATGACCTACGTAGTACTTATGATGTTCCAGTTATTCCTCTAAATGCCTTAGAAATGACAGAAACAGAAATTTTAAATGTGTTAAAGGAAGCGTTATATGAATTCCCTGTTCTTGATATAAAAGTTGAAATTCCAAAATGGGTACACGTATTAGAAAATACCCACGAGATTAAAAAACATTATTTGGATAAAATAAAAGAAAGTGTGGTTTCCGTAAGTAAAATCCGTGATGTGGATACCATCTTAAATTCGTTTAATGACTCTGAATATATTTCGAAAAGTTATATTAGTGATGTGGATACATCAACCGGAAATGTAACCATTACACTAGAAAGTAGTGATGCTCTATACAATAACGTTTTAAAAGATTTAATGGGCGATATGGTAACAACGAAAGCGGGACTATTAAAAATATTTACAACCTACAAAGAAGGAAAAGAAGAGATGGATGGTATTCGTGATGCCCTTAAGATGGCCAAGAGTACCGGCTATGGTATTGTCTATCCAAACTTAAAAGATATGACGCTTTCTACTCCGGAAATAATTAAACAAGGTTCTCGTTATGGTATTAAGTTAAAAGCTGTAGCATCTAGTATTCATTTAATGAAAGTGAATGTCGAATCGACTTTTGAACCGATTATTGGCACCGAAATGCAAAGTAAGGAATTAATTAACTATATTATGAAAGATTATGAAACGGACCCATCTAGTATTTGGAAAAGTGAAATTTTTGGTCGAAGTCTAGATATTATTGTTAAAGAAGGTATTCAAGCAAAACTTTCGGTTATGCCGGAAGCCATGCGTTATAAACTAAGCCAAACCGTAACCAAAATCGTCAATAAGGGTTCAAATAACTTAATTACCATTGTCTTATAAAGTAAGTGTCAAAACTTACTTTTTTTTGTAAAATAATGGTAAAAAATCGAAGAAATTCACCTAGAAACGGTAGAAATTTCGAAAAAATAGTGTTTTTTTCTTGCTTTTCCTAAATATTTTTGCTATTTTTAGTATGTAAGGGTAAGACAGTCCTTATAAAAAATTTATAAATTGGAGGTAAGAAACATGTCAAAACAAGATTTAGTTGAAATCATTGCATCAAAAGCTGGCTTAACTAAAGCAGATGCTACTCGTGCATTAGATGCTGCATTAGAAGGAATTACTCAAGGACTTAAAAAGGAAGGAAAAGTTACATTTGTTGGATTTGGTACTTTTAGTGCTAAAAAAAGACCTGCACGTAATGGTATCAACCCATTAACAAAACAACCAATTTCTATTCCTGCTAAAACTGTTGCATCATTTAAAGCAGGAAGCAAATTAAAAGATGCTCTTAACTAATTAAAAATAAAGAAGTTTAATTTTTAATCTATGTAGAAAAAAGTTTGCCATATGGTAAACTTTTTTTGGTTAAAAAAGAATATAATGTAGTAGAAAACTTTACATAAAAGGGGTTAGAAGAAATTGACTTTTAATTATGAGTTCCGTATACTAAAGATGAGGGATAAAAAAATGAAAAAACGTATTTTAGGAGCAATTCTGATTCTAGTAATAGGTATTCCTCTTATTTTATTGGGAGGAAGACTCTATATTTTAAGTTGTGGCCTTTTAGGAGCCTTAGCTTTAAAAGAACTTTTGGATTTAAAAGAACATCATCATCCCATTCCTGATTTTATTTTTTTTATCAGTGTCGTTGATTTGCTCTTGTTTTTGTTTTCCCCAGTAGAACTGGATACGGTGTATTTAAATTTACCTTATAAATACTTTTTATTTACAATTTTAACGTTATATTTACCAACGTTATTCTATAGAAAGAAAACCTATACCATGCAAGATGCCTTTTATGTATTTGGAAGTATCGTCTTTGTTGCTTTAGCATTTTATAGTTTGTTATTTATTCGTTTTTATGATTTGAATATATTACTCTATTTAATCTTTATTTCGATATTCACGGATACTTTTGCTTTATTTGTGGGAAAACTAATAGGGAAACATAAGTGCAGTCCAACGATTAGTCCTGGTAAAACGTGGGAAGGTTGTATTGGTGGAAGTATTTGTGGGGTATCGCTTTCCTTAATCTTTTACTTTTTGTTTATAGGTAGAGAAAACGTTTGTCTAGTAATTCTAATGACCATTTTGTTATCTTGTATTGGACAACTTGGAGATTTAGTGTTTAGTAAGATAAAAAGAGAAAATAAAATTAAAGATTTTAGCCATCTCATTCCGGGACATGGTGGAATACTCGATCGTTTTGATAGTTTGCTATTTATTACAATGGCATACATCCTATTTATAGGATTAGTTTAGAGGAGGAATTTTTATGTGGTTTGTAACATTACTTGTTTTAATTTTAATCTTAGGAATTATTATATTGGTGCATGAATTTGGACACTTTATTTGGGCGAAAACCTTTGGTGTGCATATTTATGAATTTTCAATTGGTATGGGACCTATTTTACATACCCATAAAGGGCGTGATGGCATCGATTATAACATACGTGCTTTTCCGATTGGTGGATTTGTTTCTATGGCAGGAGAAGTGTACGATGATGATGAAAAAATACCAAAAGAAAAATTAATGTGTAATCGACCTTGGTATCAAAGACTTATTATTTTAGTAGCAGGAGTTGTCAATAACTTTATTTTAGCTATTGTGATTTTATTCTTTATGGGATTATGTTTAGGTTCTACGACAACAAAGCCAATTATTGGAACCGTTTTAGAAAATTCCGCTGCAGAAGAAGCAGGGTTAGAAGTAGGAGACCAAATACTTGCTATCAATGATATTAAAGCATCTTCTTGGGATAAATTACAAATTGCTTTATATCGAAAAAGTGATAATGATACTTATACATTCATGGTGCGAAAAACAACTGGAGAAGAAAAACAACTAAACATCACACCGAAAAAAGTAACGAATGAAGATGGTACTGAAACAATGCAATTTGGTTTAGGCATGGATCAAACAAAACATTATGGATTTGTTGCAAGTATCAAATATGCTTTTATGAAATTTGGTAGTATTGTTTCATCTATGATGCTTACCATTACTAGTTTATTTACGGGTAAAATTTCTTTAAATGCTCTATCTGGTCCTGTTGGTATTTATAGTGTGGTAGGGGATTCAATTAGTGTTGGTATTTCGCAACTTGTTTATTTGATAGCTTTCTTAAGTATCAATGTTGGTTTCATTAATATTTTACCGTTCCCAGCTTTTGATGGAGGTCGAGTGTTATTCTTAATCATTGAAAAGATTAAAAGAAGTCCTGTGGATGCTAAAATTGAAAATGCTTTTCATACTGTTGGTTTTATCCTATTAATGATTTTAATGATTTATATTACATTCCAAGATATACTAAGATTCTTTTAAAGAAACCAGTGTTAAGGAGTGAAAAATAAAAAACACTCCTTTTAAAGTGAAAAAAAGAAAAAAAGAAAAAAATAAAAAAATT
>CANROY010000038.1 GCA_947632355.1 uncultured Bacilli bacterium | reverse complement strand
ATTCCTTCACTTTCTTCTTTCATTTCGAGTTTGATACAATCTGTTCCTAGTACATTAACTTCTCTTTCTTCTTTATTAAGTTTTATATAAGCATAACTAAAAGACACTACTAGTATTAGTATTGTGATACTTACCATACTCATTATGATTTCCAATCGCCTTTTGGGGTTCTTTCTACTTTCTAATATACCCCCCCCATTGGTCGATTTTCAATGGTTGGGAGAGCATTTCTTAATTTCTTCATTTTTCTTCTCTCCTTATCTTAAATTTATTTTAGCACGTATTTGTTGTATTTTACAACAAGAAAAAATGCAATTTATTTTTTGCTTGCATCTAAATAATTAATTTTTATTCCTTGACTTTTAAATTTTTGCTCATATTCCGTTTCAATATTTTCGATATCCGTATTGGCTAAATCAAGAGAAACTTCATTAAATGTATACCCGGCGTTATTGATATTTTTAAGACTACTTGCAAATAATATCACATTATCTGTTTTTTGAATAATATGTTTCGTACTTACAAATAAATCTTCATAAATATCCAAGAAGATTGGGCTTGTCAAACGTCTTTTTGCGTGACGTGTTTTCGGCCACGGATCCGAAAAATTTAAATAAATACAAGAAATTTCGTGATCAAAAATCTCTTTTAATTGCATAGCATCGATACATAAAAATCTTAAATTTGGTAGAGGGTTTTGTTCCCATTTTTCTAAAGCACGAATTAAAATACTTTCATATTTTTCGATTCCAATAAAATTGATATTTGGGTATTTCAAAGCCATTTCATAAAGAAATTTGCCTTTTCCCATACCAATTTCAATATGTATTTCGTTTTTACTATCAAATACGCTTTTAAAATTTCCTTTTAACTTTTCTGGATTTTTAATAACAACTTCTGCATTTTCAATTCTTGTTTTCGCATTTTTTACATTTCTTAATCTCAACTTTTATCACTACTTTCTACTTCTTTTCATATAATAACACAAAGGAAGTGTTTTTTTTGAAAAAAGACCGTAATGCCTTTTTTAATGAGGCGAATTTTAATACATCAAGTTTTGTTGGAGCACCTAATATACCAAATATGAATATGAATTATCCAATGAATGGAAATTATAGTGGTGCTCAAGCAAGTCAAAGTTTTTATTCAGGTCCTGTTCCTATGAATTATAATCCTACTATGGGACAAAATATGAACAACGATTATTTAAGTGATTTTGAATCTCGTATGGCGAAAATTGAACGCCAAATTAATCGTTTGGACGCACGTGTTAGTAAACTAGAATCCAAAGGACTTGTAACAACCGAAAACTTTGATAATACAACCAATATGTATATGCTTTAACTTAAACTTATCTTACCAAAGGTAAGTTTTTTTACGAATTTATTTATAGTTTCACGACCCATAATTTTATCTAGAATACCCATTTTATAAGAAATAACAAAATAAGTAATGGCTCCTAAAATACTAATGATTCCAATATAGAATATACAAGAAATTTTACTTGTGACTTCAAGAGGAATGATAAGTTTAAGTATGACAACTACAAATACCATGGCAAGGGTTGGTACAAGAATCTTACCAAGCATCTTTAAAGTAGATTTGTATTTTAATTGATGGTCTTTCTTTAATGTTTTTAAAGCAATTAGGAAGGCCGTAGAATAACCAATGGCTGTTGCGAATATAGCTCCTAAATAAGGCTCTAAACCAATTTGTTTAAAGAGCAACATGAGTGGAATATTTAAACACATATTGGTTAGAAAGCCTAGTATCGTACTTTTATAAACGGTTTTAAATTTATTAAGTCCTTGTAATGTCGAATTGGTAATCATATATAAATTAATGAACAAGGAAACAAAGACGCGTATTGCAAAAATAACGGTTCCAGCATCATTTGCTCCATAGAAGACACTCCATACACTACGAGATAGTAAGGATAATCCAGCACACATTGGAATACAAATCAAGAGGATAAGTTGTAAGGCTTTGTTTAGTTTGTCTTCCACTTCTTCCCAATTCTTTAAAGTATAAGCACCCACAATCGTTGGAATTAAACTGGTGGTCATTCCAACTGCAATCGAGTTCACGATCATACAGATTTTCGTACTCCAAGTAGTAATGGCCGTTGTAGCAAACTCCACTTTGGCGGTTTCCACACCTAAAAATTCTAGGGTACGCATAATCATAACCATATCCAAAAAATCATTAATAGATGCAGCAATTGCAATGATAATAAAAGGAATCGCATACGTAATAATTTTCTTTCGAATTTCTTGATTGGTGATTTTATCTTTTTCTTTTGTTTCTACTAAACCGAGGGTTTCTTTATTTTTTCTGATTTTTACTAGCACATACCATAAAGAGGCAATTCCTCCAGCACAAGCACCAAAAACAGCAATTCCAATCGTATTTTTAAGTGATAAACCAAGCACGTGTAAGGCAAGATAACTTCCTCCTAAAATAAAACAAATACGTACAATTTGTTCAATCACTTGGCTTAAAGAAGAAATACCAAAGACATTGTGTCCTTGTAAATACCCTCTTGAAACGCCTAAGAAAGGGATAACTAAAATGGCAAAGGAAACAGCACGAATGACGAAGGTAACGTCTTCAATCGTATTTCCACCACTTAAATCTCCTAATATTAAGGTAGCAATACTAGGGGCAAATAAAAAGAGTAACACAAAAATAACAGAGGATATTCCTAAAACCAATTTTTTCCCAATTTGATATGCTCTTTGTTTCGCTTCATAAAGTTTTAAAGTATTTAACTCTTTAATAATTTTGGAAATGGCAATTGGAAGTCCTGCACTTGATATATCTAAAAAAATAATATAAATGTTATAGGCATACGCATACAAAGCACTTCCCTTTTCTCCTACCATGGCATAAAAAGGAATAACATAAACCATTCCTAAAAATTTCGTTATAATAATAGCAAGAGTTGCTATGATGGTACCTTCAATAAAGGAACTTTTTTTCATCTACATCACTCATTCTTTTGGACTATAAACAATTAAAGCAGAAAAGCAATAAAGTTGTTCTTCTCCACAAACTGCTATAGCCACGTTGTACTTGATATCTATTATATCACTATTTGTAGAGCCAAGAAAGGTATTAATTGCTCTTTCTAAATCTTTTTCATGGGATTCATCAAATACTTTTACACGCATAGAAACCCTCCTTTTTTATTAGTATAGCAAAGGAAAGTTGCGAAAAAAGTATATTTTAAGGTTAAAAAAGAATAAAAAATATTATCTATCACATTTTCTTCTCTTTGATAAGAACTCGATATTTAAACTTTACATTCAGTTTCAATTGTGCTATTATCACTAGTAGAAGAACTCGTACTGCTGTTCGTTTTGGACGTTTGACTTCGGGGCATTAAAGCATCGGAAGCAGTGGCAGAGTTCTTTTTCTATGTCTTTCTTTTTTATGTTAAATCCAAATCCATTTTACTCCACCCAAAAATGTCACAAGTTGACAAACAATTCAAAAAAGTGTAGTATACATTTTAACAAAAAAGGGGGATTTTTATGGCTACCTATATTACAGATGAAGAATTATTTCAGTATGACTTGTTAAAAACACTAGATTCTACTTCTAATACTGGAGGGACTTTATTTCTACATGATGGTAAAGTATATAAACTATTTTTTAATGATTTTAGTAAACAAATTACCTATTTAAAATCTATACCTAGACACCCTCATGTCTTACCTATTTTAGAAGAACTAATCCCTGAATGGGAAAGTGATTTTAAAAGTGGTTATTGTACGGAATACAAAGAAAATGCCAAGACTTTTTTTGAAAGTTTTAATGATCATCTTTCCTATTTAGAAAAAGAAAAATATATCAAACAAATCTTTTCTGCGATTCAATTTTTACATCAATATTTTGTGATTGGAGATATTCATGGGGATAATTTCTTTATTCATGAAGGAAATGCTTATGTGTATGATTTAGAATACGCAAGAAAATTAAATGACAAGAAAAGAGCAATTAAATGTAAATATATGGTTAGCCCATTAGAAAGATTTTACGCAACACCCAATACTGATCTTATAAAAACTTATATGGAATGCTATTCTTTTCTATTAGAAAAAGATTTATCTTATTTTATCCAATTTATGGGTTATAAAAAATTTGCATCCATTCTTTTAAATACCCCACTCCCAAAAGAAATGCATCAATTTTTGAGATTGAGTCTACAAATATTAAAAGAAAGAAAATGTATAGAAGATTTGTATCACCCTGAATCTTTTATTAGCGAAGAGATTTTAAACGCAAAAAAAGAATTAAAGAAAACTTTAGAGCGACTTTAATTCTTTTTATTTAACAACAATGTTCACTATTTTATTTGGTATAACAATGGTTTTTACAATTTCTTGCCCATCAATATATTTTTTAACGTTTTCTTCCGTTAAGGCTTTTTCTTTAATACTTTCTTCACTTTCATCATTCGTAACTAAAATGGTACCACGTACCTTGCCATTGACTTGAACAGCAATTGTTTTTTCATTATCAATCGTTTTTGCTTCATCATACACTGGCCAAGTAGATTCACAAATTGGTTTAAATCCAATACTTTCATTCAATTCTTCGGTAATATGAGGGGCAATTGGATTTAAAAGCGTTAACAATACGTGATATTCATCTTTTGTAATAGATGCACAACTTTCATACTTATTTGCTAAAATCATCAGCGTAGAAACTGCGGTATTATAACCCATTGTTCGTAAATCATTTTCTACTTTTTTGATACTCTTATGAATTAAGGATTCATTTTCTTTTTGGTAACCTTCGCCTTCTCCTACTTTGTCTTTTAAACGAATGACTTTATCAATAAAACGTTTACAACCACGTAAAGAATCGGTACTCCAAGGAGCATCTTGTTCATAATCTCCCATAAAGAGTTCATAAACACGTAAAGTATCTGCACCATATTCTTTTACAATATCATCCGGATTGATAACATTTCCTTTACTTTTACTCATTTTTTCGTTGTTAGAACCCAACACCATACCGTGACTTACACGTGTCCAAATCATTTCGCTTTTTGGAACTAAGCCAATATTATGTAAGAATTGCACCCAGAATCTTGCGTAGAGTAAGTGTCTTGCCGTATGTTCCATTCCTCCGTTATACCAATCGACTTTTCCCCAATAGTTCATAGCATCCATACTTGCAAACTCTTTCGTGTTATGTGGGTCCATGTATCTTAAGAAATACCAACTAGATCCAGCCCATTGTGGCATTGTATCGGTTTCTCGTTTTGCAGGACCACCACAGTTTGGACAAGTACAATTCACCCAATCGGTAATTTTCGCAAGTGGACTTTCACCATTATCAGTTGGTTCATACTCTGCAACATCAGGAAGTAATAGTGGTAAATCCTCTTCTTTCATTGGAACCCATCCACACTTTGGGCATTCAATCATTGGAATTGGTTCTCCCCAGAATCTTTGTCTTGAGAAAATCCAATCACGCATTTTGTAGTTATTGACACGTCTTGCAACGCCCATACTTTCTAGTTTCTCGGTGATTTTTTCTTTAGCGTCTTCAACAATTAAACCATCAAATTCTGAAGAGTTAATTAACGTACAATTCTTTCCTAAATAGTCGTGTTTTTCAAAAGCGTGTTCACGAATATCTCCACCCGTTATAACTTCAATAATTTCCAAATTATGAACTTTTGCATATTCATAGTCACGTTCATCATGAGCAGGAACCGCCATAACAGCACCCGTTCCGTAACTACCTAATACGAAGTCTCCTAAGAAAATTGGTACACGTTTTCCATTAATCGGATTGATGGCTTCAAGACCTTTAACAATACAACCAGTCTTTCCTTTATTAAGTTCGGTACGGTCCATATTGGATTTCTTTTTCGTTTCTTCAATGTAGGCTAAAACTTCGTCTTTATTTTCAACTCTTGGAAGTAATTCTTGAATCAGTTTGCCATCCGGTGCTAAAACAAAGAACGTAATACCATAAATCGTTTCAATACAAGTCGTGAAGATAGAAAATTTCCCTCCACCCACGATTTCTATGTCTACCTCAACTCCTGTTGATTTACCAATCCAGTTGATTTGACCAAGTTTTACTTTTTCTGCGAAATTGGTATTACTTAGCCCTTCAAGTAAACTTTCTGAGTAATCACTCATACGTAACATCCATTGAGATTTTTCTTTTTGAACAACGGTTGTACCACATCTCTCACAAACACCACCTGCGGCATCTTCGTTTGATAAGACACTTTTACAAGTTGGACACCAGTTTACAGGAATCGTATCTTTATACGCCATACCATGTTTAAAGAATTGTAAGAATTGCCATTGTGTCCATTTATAGTATTCAGGGTCGGTGGTTGAAAATTCACGAGACCAATCAAAAGAATACCCCAAATCTTGCATTTGGCCTTTAAAGGTTTTAATGTTTTCTTTTACGGCTTCTTTCGGATGGATATGGTTTTTAATTGCGTATTGTTCCGCAGGTGCCCCAAACGCATCCCAACCCATTGGAAATAACACATTATACCCTTGCATACGCATCATTCTAGCCATTGCATCATTTGCTGTATAACTACGAACGTGTCCTACGTGTAAACCGGCTCCTGAAGGATAAGGAAATTCTACTAAAATATAGTAAGGATTTGCTCCTTCATTTTTGGTTACAAACGTGTTATGCTCTTCCCAATACTTTTGCCATTTCTTTTCTATTTCTTTAAAATTCATCATTCATCTCTCCTTTGTATTTTTTTTAAATGTCTTCCATAAATTTCATATAATGCATAGATAAGTAAGAATAAGAGGACAAAACCAATCCCTAATTGTAAGATAATATACGTATCAATGCAAGAAACAACGGTACTTACTCCTGCTATAATAAAACTATTAATCAAGCACATCCATTTTAATTCTTTTTTATAATTGATTTTTGTTTTATCGAGTTTAAATTTATTGATAACGTAACTCGTAATCATAATTGTATCCATTTTCTTCTTTCTAATTTTACGAGAATCATAAATATATTCAATTAAGAAAACAAGAACAAATAAAATGATAAAAAACCAAAGTGTAAACGTAGGACTATTGATATCCATAAATATTCTCCTTTCTAAAAAAGAAAAAACACGGACATTTCTTAAGGACGAAAATGCCGTGGTACCACCTTAATTCATAGTAGAAACTATCTTTACATCTTATATAGGAGATAACCCTTTTTAAGCTCCAAAAGCAAGTTCGTAAAATTTATTTGTTTACTTACACCAACCGTAAACTCTCTTTAAAATAAAGGTTTTACTACTACTCTTTTTTCATTGCTTTTAAGTATTATATTAAATTTAATTGTATTTTTCAAGAGATTAACAGAAAAAAATAGGAATTTATTCTTTCCTATTTTTCATATTGTTTTAAGCATAAACCACTAAGTAGTAAAGATATAAAACCAAAGCTTAAAATAAACATGTTGTCACCAGTTTTTGGTGAATTATCTTCAACTTCTTGTTTTGGTTCGTTTGCTTGTTTTACTTCTTCATATTTTGAGAAATTCCATAAAACAGTATCACTATCTTCTGCTTCTAATACAACTCCAGTAGGATTAATTTTAATAGTGACTGTTTGATCTACTTTCTCATCATTATCCCAGTCGAATGTCCAAGTATATGTAATCATTTTATCAGAAATGGTAGCTTGTTTTAAATGTTCTTCTGTAATAGCTCCATAAACTAAAATATAATGTTCTTTTCCTTGATTTTCTCTATCTCCAGCAGGTGTATCTTGACTATTCCAAAATAATTGGCTTTCAGAATTACCTGATTTATAAGTTGCTTTTTTTAAAGTAGTAAGATCCACATCTTTAGGAGCTACAACTTTAGCACCAACCCATGCTGCATCGATTGTACGACCTATATCAGGATTTTTTGGAACAATTTTTAAATCTGCTGCATTATAAGTAATTACTACATTACTTGTACCATTACCTGTTATACTTGGATTTCCATTTTTATAAGAATCACTATTATTAATTACACTAACATCTTCTAAAGTTAATGCAAATACCTTTGGTATAAATAGGATACTTACAAGAAGTAAAACAATTGCCATTAAATTTTTCTTTTTCATTTTCTTTACCTCCTGTTTTTATTTTGACAAAGATTGACATATTTATACATTTCTCCCATTATTTCTAACAACCAAAAATTGCCAGTGCCTCTTATTAATTATTATAAGATTTTTTGAATGTATAAGCTCCAGCTAATCCTAAAGTCATCATTCCTACTAGTGCCATTGGAATTTCTTCTCCTGTTTTTGGTTGTGAATCTTTTCCACTTTCTTCCGTTGTTGTGGTTTCTTCTGCTGGAGTTGTTGGATTTTCTATTTTGTAAGCTTCTGCCATTGATTTAGTCCAAATTAAATCATCTCCACCATCAACTTTAGCTTCATTTGTAATAGTTACATTATCAGCTTTAACAATTAAGTTAATAGTTTGTGTAAACGTTGCTAAAGTTTTGGAACTTTTTGATTCACCATCTTTTGCAGTCCATACAATTGTGTATGTTCTTGTAATGTTTCCATCACCTTTTAAAGCTTCTTTAATTACTTCTGGAGTAATAGCTTGGAAGATGTGATAACCATCTGTATCTTTTGTAAACGTTTTACCATTTAAAGTTGCAGTAATATGTGTAGAATTCTCTGCAGTATTGCTATTGTTTTTAAAAAGTTTAGCATCATCTATTTTAATACCTAACCATGAAGCAATAATATCTCTGCCTTGATCTTCATCTGCATCTACAAGTTTTAAATCTGCTACATTATAAGTCACAGTAACTGTTGAATAATCCACAACTCCATTTATAGAACCTGGTGTAGTTATTAATGCTTCAACTTTCTTTCCAGCTGCTGTTGCTTTTGAGTCAGCATTTGTACAATCTTGAACCGTACTAGGTTTTAATGTATAAGTATCTTCTTCTGCATAGACGTTGCCTACGACGAATACATTTGATTTTTTGAATGTATAAGCTCCAGCTAATCCTAAAGTCATCATTCCTACTAGTGCCATTGGAATTTCTTCTCCTGTTTTTGGTTGTGAATCTTTTCCACTTTCTCCTGTTGTTGTGCTTTCTTCTGCTGGGGTTGTTGCTGGTAATGTTGCTTTGTATGCTTTTGTCATTTCTTTTGTCCATACTAAGTTGTCTCCACCTTCTACATCTGCTAAATTTGTAACAGTTACATTTTCAGCTTTAATTACTAAATTAATAGTTTGTGTTAATGTTGCTGCAATTTCGCCGTCTTCATCTTCAACAGACCATTCAATTACATATGTTCTTTTAATATTACCATCGCCTTTTAAAGCATCTTTAATTACATCTGGAGTTATTTTTGTAAAAATATGATATCCATCTTCATCTGCTTCAAAATCTTCTCCATTTAATTTTGCTGTTGGAGTTTCGCTATTTGTTGATGTTGCAGGTTCAATTTGAATACCAATCCATGATGCAATTTCATTTCTTCCATTTGCTTTATCAATTCCTACAAGTTTTAAATCAGCAGAATTATATGTAATATTTACAGTTGAATAATCTATTTTGCCATTAGTTACTCCATTTGGATATACAATTGTTGCTGCTAAACCATCTTGATTATCTTTTTTTGAATCTTTGGCTGTATGGTCAGTAACTGCTCCGGCTGTTATGGTTGTTTTTGCATAAACGTTGCCTACGACGAATACATAGATTTTTTGAATGTATAAGCTCCAGCTAATCCTAAAGTCATCATTCCTACTAGTGCCATTGGAATTCTTTCTCCTGTTTTTGGTTGTGGATCTGATTCACCTGGTTTTGATGGATCTTCTGGAGTTGATGCTGGTAATGTTGCTTGATAATCTTTTGTATTATTTTCAGTCCAAATTAAATCATCTAAAGTACTATCTTCTGTTGGATTTGAAATTGTTACATTTGCTACTTTTATTACAACAGTAATTACTTGTTCAGTAGTAAGATCTTCTTCATCTTCTCTTTCATAAGTCCAAACAACCTTGTAAGTAGCTGTTATATTACCATCGCTTTTTAATGCTTCCTTTATCTTTTCTGGAGTAATTGCAGTAAAAATATGATATCCATCTTCATCTGCTTTAAACTCTTTACCATTAACAGTTGCTTTTACAGTAATTGGATTTGAAGAGTCTTTAGCATCATCTTTATATAAAGATGGTTTATCAATTTCCATTCCAATCCATGCTGCATCTATTGGTCTTTCAATATCATCTCTATCGGCATCAACAGCTGTTAATTTTGCTGCATCATAATTCATAGTAACTTTTGACCAGTCATCTCTACTAGGTTGTGAAATTTTATAAGAAATATCTTTTTTATCTACTGTATGGTCTCTTACTTCACCAGCTTTCAATGTATATGATACTTTTGCTGCACTGACGTTGCCTACGACGAATTCAAGATTTTTTGAATGTATAAGCTCCAGCTAATCCTAAAGTCATCATTCCTACTAGTGCCATTGGAATTCCTTCTCCT
>CANROY010000037.1 GCA_947632355.1 uncultured Bacilli bacterium | reverse complement strand
GGGGGTATATTAGAAAGTAGAAAAGGACACCCAGACAGAAAAAAGAAAAAGTATTTAATAACAGGAATAGTGTTTACAATACTCATAATGGTAGGAACAAGTTATGCTTGGTGGACATCAACAGCAATCCAAAATGGAATCAATCAAATAGAAAGCGATTGCTTAAATATAACGATAGAAGGCGAAAAGGATGCAATCAATTTAGAAAAAGCCTATCCATTAACGGATGAAGAAGCAAAAGAATTAACACCGTATACATTTACTATAAAAAATAATTGTAAAACAAAGACAAATTATACAATAAAACTAGAAAAACTAAAAAAGAATCAAGAGGAAATATTAAATAGTGAATATGTAGCGATAGAAGTAAATAATGGACAAAAACAAATTTTAAGTGAATATCCAACAAGTACAAAACAAACAGAAGTAGAAGGATACAAAGTAGAAGAAGCAAAAGATTTAATCAATGGAACATTAGGAGAAAATGAAACAAGAAATTATTCCATAAAACTATGGATGGATGAACATGTAACATTAGAAGATGATGCAACGAATAAAAGTTTTATAAGTAAGATAGTGGTAGAAGGAAACATGAATAATCTAGTAGAGTATACAGAACCAATCTTACATGGAGCAGATCCAGTATTAGAGCCAAGCAGTAAACAAGAAGTAATGTTAACAACAAATGAAGTAGTAGAAGAACCAACAATAAAAGATAAACTAGTACCAGTCATTATAGGTGATGATGGAAAAGTAACAAAAGCCAACACCAAAGAAGAATGGTATAATTATGAAAACAAAGAATGGGCGAATGCAATCATCTTAGTAGATAATACAAAAGAATATAAAGATGGTGAAAAAATACCAGAAAATGCTATAGAAAGTTATTTTGTATGGATACCAAAATATAAATATAGATTATGGGATTTAGGAGATTCATATACTGAGCTATCTACTGATCCATACGAAGAAAAATCACGTGCAATAGAAATCAAATTTGGAACAATAGATACTAGTGATGAAAATACAGGAGAATGTAAAACACCAGGGTTATCTAGTGAAAGTGGAGAGTGTAGTGTTGGAGAATGGATGACGCACCCAGCGTTTACATCCTTTGAAGGATCAACAGGAATGTGGGTAGGAAAATTTGAGACTGGGTATAACCAAAGTACTGAAGAAAATTCAAAAATAATAGACATAACAAATTGGAGTACAAATGGTGCACAACATAATGAAAATGAACCATCAAAAGTAATCATAAAACCAAACGTATATAGTTGGAGAAGTATAATTGTAAAAAATGCCTTTGATACAAGTTTTGCCTATCAAAGAGACTTAGATAGTCATATGATGAAGAATACGGAATGGGGAGCAGTCGCCTATCTGGCTCATTCTATTTATGGAACATGCACAAACGAAGTATGTAAAGAGATAAGAATTAATAACAACAGTGGATATGTCACCGGTTATGCGGCAGTAACATCTCCAACAACTGGATATGATGATATTGAAAATAAGTATGAAACTCCAAATGGAGGGTTAGGAAAAGATGGAACAGATACTATAAATTATACAAATAAAGAAAGTAACGTTGCAAGTACTACAGGAAATTATACTGGAATTTATGATATGAGTGGCGGAACATATGAATATGTGATGGGATATTTGAAAGATAATTTTTTAAATAGTGGCTTTACTAATACTGATGATTTACATAATAAAAAATATTATGATATTTATTATGAACCACATTGGGGACACGGAATATTAGGTGATGCAATAGGAGAAATGGGTCCATTTATGGTAAAAGAATATGGTACAAAGCAAAGAACAATAGGATCATGGTATAATGATGAATCATCATTTGTAAATGACGCTTGGCCTTGGTTTCATCGTGGAGGCGGTTTCGGAGTTGGCGTTTGTGCTGGTATTTTTACTGTCAATCTAAATAATGGTAGTTACGGTAGTGGTTTGGGCTTTCGTATCGTCTTAACTCCTTAACAAAAAAGGTAAAAAAATACGAATTTTCTTGAAATTGGCTCAAAAAAGGTAAATTGTTGCGACAATTTACCTTTTTCTTAAAGTTTACCACCAAAATTTTAACAAGCACTATACTTAGTGACTCGCTCTAACTTGATTATAAACGATTTTTAATAGAAATGCAATTGAATTTATACCGAAATACTTACAATTTGTGAAAATAAAATTGTATCATTTGTTGCGAGTGTAATTTTTTTATATGTACCATCCATACTTACAATCGTAGACGTAATACTTTTTATATAGCCATTCTTATAAATTTGTAGCGTAATTTTTTCTTGTTCATAAAAGGCTTCAATTAACTTTTTTTCGATGTCTTCCATTTGTTCTAAAGAAAGAATTGGTTTTTTAACCTTTCTTTTTTCATATAAGATACTTTCTACTACGCTTTTACTATTGACTAAACTATCAAAGGGGAGCCATTTTATAATACCACGATCTTTATTCATGATGTCCTCCTATTTTTTGGTTTCGCTCTTTAGCAGTAGAATCTTCTAATAAACTAGAGGCTTTCAGTATACTATTTTTACCAAATTTTTCTTTTACTTCATCAATGGTTTTATTCATATTTTCTTTTTTCATTGTACTTTCATAATCTTCAAATAAATTTAATTGCATTCCACTTTGTTTTTCCAAATCTCCACAACTAATACTTACTTTACGAATCGGTAAATCTTCATAATAACGATCGAAAAGAAGAAAACAAGTCGTTTTAATCGTTTCTTCATCGTTTGTTGCCACTTCTAGTTTTTGATGATGATAGAACCCTCCTTGAATCGCTTTAGAGTATCCGATACCTAGTCCAATTGTTTTTGCTACATATCCACTTGTACGAAGACGTGTTCCTAAAACACTTACCATCTCTTCAATAATCAGTTTAGTATTATCTCCATAATAATCTTTAAATAAAACTTGGCTATGGCTAAAAGATTTGTCTTTCTTTCTATTTTTAAAATCACTAATTCTTGATGTATCAATCCCATTAGCGTGATTCCATAACTCTTGTCCCATTACCCCAAATTTTGTTTTTAATTTATTTTGATCGTATAACGCTAAATCTTTTACACTAAAGATACCTAATGCATTTAAACGTTTTTCCATACGAGAACCAATACCCCACATTTCCGATAAAGGAGATATTGCCCATAACTTGGTTTTAATATCATCATCCGTCCATTTCGCAATACAATTGGGCATGTGTTTGGCTTCAACATCCATAGAAACTTTGGCCAAAAGCATATTCGGACCAATTCCACAAGTTGCCGTAAGACCTGTTTTTTCTTTTATGGTATTTAATATGGTAAGAGCAAGTTCATAATCACTTTTTTTATAAAGATTTAAATAGTCTGTAACATCCAAAAAACATTCATCAATCGAATAAATATGTAAATCATCTTCGGAAACAAAATCTAAATAAATACTGACGACTTCTTTTGATTTTTCTAAGTAAAGTTTCATACGAGGATTTACTATAGTATAATGTATATTTCTAGGTATTTCATAAAGTCTTGTTCGACCCTTTACACCTTGACTCTTTAAAAAAGGTGTAACAGCAAGTGTAATCGCACCGTTTCCTTGACTTTTATTGGCAACCACCAAAGGTGTTGTAAAAGGGTTTAAACCACGTTCAATACATTCGCAAGAGGCAAAAAAACTTTTTAAATCAATACATAGATAATGTCTTTGTTTTTCCATAACGCACCTCCGAACAAATGTTTCTAAAACCATTATAGCAAAGATAGTAAAAAAAGAAAATTGGTAAAATTTAGAAATAGTTTTTCTTGAAGTCCATTTATTTCTATGATAAAGTATAAATAGTTAAGTTAATGAGGAAGAAATGTTTAGTAGTTTCTATAGTGGAAATAAGAGAATTTGTGGTTGGTGAAAACAAATCAGTTCTATAGAAATGAATTACCCATTTTGGAATTAACCAGGTGATGCTTTATAGTCAAAAAAGTGCATAACAGTTGTTATGAATTAAGGTGGTACCGCGATTATTCGTCCTTAAGGATAGAGTATTCGCGTTTTTTATTACCAAAAAGAATAGTATGGAATGAGGAGAAAAATCTTATGACATTATTTGAAGATTTGAAATGGAGAGGTTTAATTAAAGACATTACATCTCCGGAACTTGAAGAAAAACTAAATAAAGGAGGAATGACCTTTTATATTGGAACTGACCCCACAGCAGATTCAATGCATTTAGGACATTTATCTAGTTTTTTGATTTCCAAAAGATTAAAAGAGGGAGGACATAATCCAATTCTTTTAATTGGTGGTGCAACAGGAAGAATTGGAGACCCTAGACCAACGAGTGAAAGAGAAATGAAACCCGTTGAAGAAATTGAACACAATATTGAATGTTTAACAAAACAAGCAAAAGATTTATTTGGTTTTGAAGTTGTCAACAACTACGATTGGTCAAAAGAGATTAACTTTATTGATTTTTTAAGAGATTACGGAAAATACTTCAATGTCAATTATATGCTTGATAAAGATATTATTAGAAGAAGATTAGAAACAGGTATTACGTACACAGAATTTTCTTATATGATTATGCAAGCCTTAGATTTTTTACATTTATTTGAAACGAAGAATTGTACCCTACAAGTTGCAGGGAGCGACCAATGGGGTAATATTACTGCAGGAGTCGATTTAATTAAGAAGAAATTGGGTCGTGATGCCTATGCCTTTACAATGCCACTTGTTACAGATAAATATGGAAATAAATTTGGTAAAAGTGAAGGAAATGCTTTATGGCTTGATAAAGAAAAAACTTCTCCTTATGAAATCTATCAATACTTAATTAATAGTGATGATGAAATGGTCATTGATTACTTAAAGATATTTACGTTCCTACCTCGTGAAGAAATTGAACGATTAGAAGCAAGTAACAAAGCCCATCCAGAACTTAGAGAAGCCCATAAAGCCCTTGCTCGTGAAGTAATTACGTTCTTACATGGAGAAGAAGAATACAAGCATGCTTTAGAAATGAGTGAATCTTTATTTAGTGAAGATATTACGAAATTAAGTGCTAATGACATTATTGCTAGTTTAAAAGATATTCCAACGTTTGAAATAACCGAAGATACTTTACTTGTAGATTTACTCGTAGATTCTACCATTTGTTCTAGTAAACGTGAAGCAAGAGAAATGATTACAAGTGGAGCGATTTCGATTAACAATAAAAAAGAAAACAATTTAGAAAAAATTATTACCAAAAATGATTCCATTGACAATCAAATTGTGATTATAAAAAAGGGTAAGAAAAAGTATTATCTAGGCTTTTATAAATAACAAAATTCCTTCTTCTCATATTCTAAAGTGAGAGGAGGATTTTTTATGTATCAAAATCCATATCAATATCAACAAATGAATGGAGACCGTCAATTTTTCTTTCCATTTTTAACTGGTGCATTAGTAGGAGGAGCAGCTGTAGGTCTTACTCGTCCAAGACCAATTTATAACGTAGCACCAAATCGTCCATATCCACCAATGGGTCCGGGACCTTATGGAAATTATTCTTATAGTTATTATTATCCAAATCCATATCCATATGGAAGATAAGCACTTCAAACGAAGTGTTTTATTTATGCAAAAAAAGATTGACAGAATTTGAAACATTGTTTATCTTTTAGATAAGGAAGGGTAGTTAATTTTGAAAGTTAAACGAAAGAGTGAAAATGCAATATTAAATAGTAAACCTAATAATAAAGCTAGTATTTCGAAACCAAAATTAAAAAAGATATCTCTTGAGAAAAAATTCACAAACTATAATGGTAAAAATGAAGCAAAAGATTTTTCTTGGGATGCTCCGAAAGGAAAAGAAATGTGGTAAAAAATTTATATATAGGATTTATTAGAAGTATTCTTCTTTTTCTTTCATATTAAAAATGATACCAATAAAAAGAAAATAAACAATCATATTTGAGCCGCCATAAGATAAAAAAGGAAGAGGAATTCCCATAATAGGTAATAATCCTAAATTCATTAAAATATTTTGGATTTGTTGAAAAAGAAATAGAAATAAAAATCCGTGAATAAAGGCTTTGTACTCTATTTCCTTTACTTTAAAGTATTTGTTAATAAAAAAGCAATTCATTGTAAAGAAAGATAGCAATAAAACAAATCCTCCTATAAATCCAAAAATAGATAAAAAGAGGGTAAAAACAAAATCCGTAGGAAATTCAGGAACATACAAAAGGTCTTTTTGAATACCGTGTCCAAATAGTCCAGCATTTCCAATCGTTGTAAGGGCATTTTCTAACTGTAAACTAGTTCCATCATGAAAATGGATCAAACGATCCATGCGATAGAAAAAACTAGTCCCAAAGATTTTGATAAAGAAATCTTGTTTTAGAAAGTAAAGATAGAAAAAACTACCTCCAAAAAGAGTGAGTAAAAAGAAGGCAAGAAAAAACCATCTTTTTTTTATTTTGGATAAAAGTAAAGTCGAAAGAAGTAGTAAACCATAAAACAAAATGGCTCCGGTATCTGGTTCTAAAAAGACGAAAATACTAGGAATTAAAGTAATGAGAAGACACTTCAAAATAAAGAGAAAGTCACTTTGCTTACTTTCATTAAACTCGCGTAAGTTTTTCGCTAGATAGAGTAAGAGGGCAATTTTCATAAACTCACTCGGTTGAAAATGAAAGAATTTTAAATCAAACCAAGCCTTAGCTCCATTAATATCCTTCCCTAAAAAGAGCACTAAAAATAAAAGAAAATTCCCTAAAAGATAAAAAGAAAAACTATACTGAAATAGAAATTGTACTTTTATTTTGCCTAAAAGAATAAGAAGAAAAAAACCGATCACGTACCATAAAATTTGTTTAGCAAAATGATTCACATAAAGACTTTTTATAAAACGGGCTTCGTACATACAAAAAAGACTTGCTATTAAAAAAATACCAAGAGGAAGGAAAAAAAGGATATGGTATTTGTCAATAAACTTTTTCATATTTTTAGTATGCAACAAAATAAAAAAATAATCATAAAATGTAGGGAGGTGTTCTATATGAATAAAAAATTGCCAAATGTTTATCCGGTTCCTATTGATAAAAAGTTAAACAACAACGAAGAAGTTTTTAAAAGTACAGAGGAAGGCGTTCGTACAAGTCCACTCACGATAAAAGAAATTAATGAAATCTTTAATGCCAAAGACCACGTTTATAAAACAAAGGTGCAAATTACAACCAGTTCAGGAACAAAAAAAGTAGAAGTCGTTGGTCTAAGTCGTAATAACCTTTTAACGTTAGATGGAGAACGCATTAATATCGATACGATTTTAGACATAAAAAAAGTGTAAGATTTACACTATAAAATATCATCAATATATTTTTTTAATTGTCGAGCATCTTTTCCAAAGATAATTTTTAACTGATTATCGATTTCTACAATCCCTTTGGCACCAAGTTTTTGAATGGCATCTTTATCAACAATCGATACATCTTTTAGAATCACTTTGAACCTTGACATATTACATTCAGCATTAATAATATTTTCTTTTCCACCTAGATAATGAATGAGTTTATTCGCTTCTACACTAAAATCTCTACGCATTAATTTAATAACCACTAATGAGATAATTGCTAGAATTACTAAAATGATAACATATTGTAACCAAGTTTCCATTTTTATCACCTACTACCATTATACAACAAAAGAAGAATTTTTAAAACCTTTTTGAATTTAAGAACTATTTTAGTAAAGTTTCATAAATTATTAATGAGAATACATGAAAGGGTGAATGATATGTGTAATAAAGAACAAAACGATAATGCAAGTTGTATTTCTGAAATATTAAATGTCATCTTAGTTCTTCAACAAAATGCATGTCCTGAAAGTTGTTTAGATTCTTGTGACCGACCTATGCTTGGTGGTGGACCAAATTGTCTTATTTGCAACACTAGACCAATAATGCTTTATACTTGCTGTGGTAATGGTACACCTTGGAGTATGCCAACAACTAAGGATTCTACAGCAACTTGTACAGATGCAAGTACCACTTGTTCAAATGTATTTAGAGTAGAAAAAGTAGATGGAAATTGTTGTACTTGTCGTGTTCTTGCTGATAATCCAGATACAACAAGTTTAAATCCATATGTCGCTACAAGTTCATTTTTTACAATTAGTCTCGACTGCATTTGTGCAATACGTTGTCTAACCGATACATTTGTAGAATGTGTATAAAGGCCATTAGGTCTTTTTCTTTTGACTTAATATTGATACAAGCGATAAAAACTAATAGAAGGTGGATTTAAAAAACGCACATTGTATTTGTAAGTTCCAATTCCGTAATTTATATACATCTTCATCGTACTTTCTTCATAAAAATCATTTGTATACTCTTCCATACCCTCTTGCTTTAAGAAAGTGCTATGAGGAAATCGTACAAGGCCTCCAAGAGTATGCCCTGTAAAAATAAGATTTGGTTTAATACTATACTCTTTTAAATGATCCATTAGAATTGGCTCATGACTCAACCATATTTTATAATAGGAAGAAATATCTTCCATACTTGTGGTCGCATCATTTAAACTATATTCTTGTTCTAAAAGTGAGGTTGTACCAATAAATAGAATCGGTGTTTCTCCTCCATAATATAAAACATCGTTTTTATTATTTAAAACCGTAAAAGAAGCTCCTTCTAAAATATTCATATATTGAATTTTATCTTGATAATCATTATCTCCCATCACCGCATATTTTTTTAAGTTGGCATGAATCCTACTAAGTGCCTCTTTTAATTTGTTTTCTGCTTCTTCGTTAATATGAATACGATTACTAATTAAGTCTCCTGTAAATAAAACCACATCAGGATTTAGTTCATTGATTCTATTTACTAATTTATCTAACATTTTTCCATTCCCATTTCCATCATAGAAAACATCCGAAAATTGGACAATTTTTAATCCATGAAAAGAATAGGGTAAGGCATTATCTACAATGGCATACTCTTTTACTGTAAGAAAAGATGGTTCTACAAAACGAATATAGCCATAAAAAAGAAGGATAAAAAGGAAAAGAAAAATTAAAATTTTCTTAACTTTAGAATGCTTGTTTTTTTCATCTTTAGTTTCTGTCATACACTAACTCCTAAAAAACTCATTAAAAGAATTAAAAGAACACTTATGGTATTATGAAGCATATGAGGAACAATGGTTGAAAAAATATTATCCGTTTCATAATAAGATTTAGCAAAAAAGTAACCAAGGGAACCATAAGGAATTAAATATAAGAATTCTCCAATATGCGAAATGATATTGGCTAGAGTAAGTTCATCAATGGCTGTTAGAACGTGTAATCCACCAAAAATAAGAGCAGAAGTGAAAGCATAAGGAATTTCTTTATGAAATGCTTTTCGAAGTCCAAAACGAAAGACAATTTCTTCTAAGAAAGGTCCAAAGAAAATAATCGTTGGAATTGCATACAAAGGGGTATTCAAAATAGTATCTCTCGTAACTTGTTCATTTACAGGAATACTACCAACTATAGAATTTACAAGTAAATTAGAAATCATCATAATTAAAATACCATAAACCCAATACGTAATTCCTTTATTTAAGATTTTCTTTGGTTCATGAATAAATTCTTTAAATTGTTTAAAAAGATCTTTATGAATAATAAGGAAAAGTATTAAAAAAGTGCATACATAAATTGCTAAATAAGAAAGATTTGAAATCCAAAAATTAGTACTACGTAATCCTTTACTAAATAGTAATGCAAAGGCATTTGGTAGAACTAAGAAATATAAAACAAAAAGTAAAATGGCATACAAAATACCTTTAATAAAATATTTTACGTTTTCCATTAATCAATATACCCTAAAGATTTTAATCTTTCTAACACTTTGTCTCCATTTGCATAACCATTAATACGATTTAGGGTTGTACTTTCTACTCCATCACGATAGAAAACAGTCGTTGGAGTACCAGAGAAGTTTACAAGTTTATTTAAAGTGCTTCCATCTTCACCACTCATATTGGTAATATTTAATTCATAAGCAGTAAAGTTAATTTTCTTTAAGGTACGATTTAATTCTGGTAAATATTGTTTACAATGTGAACATCCTGTTTGACTTAAAACAAGAACAAAAGATTCTTTATTGTTTATTTTTTGAACTAATTCACTTACTGTAATCGTTTGCACATTACTATATTTTTTATTTAAAAGTTTATAGGTTAAAAAACATCCTCCTACTAAAATAAGTACAATTCCTAAAATAATCCATATTTTTTTATTTTTCATAAACTCTTCACCCTCTAAAATATACCACAAAATGCTTATATTAGTAAAGATGTTGTTGATTCTAAAAAACTTTTGTCAAGTTATGTCGAAACGCTTGAAAATAGATTTTTTTACTCTATAATAACCAACCATATTCATTCAAAAACTATTCCTAGGGGGTTTTGGTTGAATAAAATTGAAAGGAAATTAAGTTATGATTACAGAACAAAAAGTATTATTAAAAGATGAATTTGCTAAAAAAATATTTCGTAGTGAAGATTGTAAGGAATATGTTGCTAGTGTTATTGCAGTACTCTTACATTTAAAAAAAGAGGATGTACTAAATAACTTAACTCTCATTGATCCTGAAGTAAATGTGAATAAAAACGTAAAAAATCAGGAGGTTGATGTTATTTATGATACAAAAGAAAATTATGTCAATATCGAAATTAATTATCGAAATAGTCAAGATTTACGAATCAAGAATAATGCCTATATCGCTCAACTTTATTTAAAACAAATACAACCAAAAGAAAAATACCAAATAAAACCTATTGTACAAATTAACATTAATAACTATGATTATTACAAAAAGAAGAAATTTATTTATCATAGTGTTGTAATGGAAGAAGAATATCATATAGCAAGAGATAAAAACATTGAAATCTTTGACATAAATATAGATTTATTAACAGAAATCGATTATAATGAGATTGAAAAGTTAAATGAAAGGGATTTAAAGTGGCTTTTGTATATCTTCGTATGTGGAGATAAAAGGCGACGTAAAGAGGTTTATGGTGAAAGCGAAATGATGAAGAAAGTGAATCAAAAGGTTGAGAGTTATGATGATCCATTAGATGCCTATTTATTTTATGATAAAAAGGCAATGGATGAAGCAGGAATAAAGCAAATGATTGTTGATGATACTCATAAAGAAACAGCAAAGAAACTCTTACAAATGAAAGTATTAACTGATGAACAAATAGCAGAAGCAACTGGTTTAACTCTAGATGAAATAGAAGATTTAAAAAAGGAAAAAGAATAAAAAAATTTTTTCCTTTTTTCTTTGGCATTTTCATTATAATTTAAAAAACTTTTGTCTAGTTGTGTCGAAATGCTTGAAAATAGATTTTTTTACTTTATAATAACCAACCATATTCATTCGAAAACCATTCCTAGGGGGTTTTGGTTGA
>CANROY010000036.1 GCA_947632355.1 uncultured Bacilli bacterium | reverse complement strand
TCTCATTATCGTCTTACTTCTTGGGCTGGTCTTGCTCCTGGTTGTAATGAATCTGCTGGCAAGAAGAAATCTGTTAAAATTTCTCGTGCTGGTGTTTATCTTAAACCTTATCTTGTTGAAGTTGCTCACAATGCTATTAAAGATAAAGCAAATCCTTACTATGCCAAGAAGTTTGATAAAATTTCTAAACGCCGTGGTAAAAAACGTGCTTACATTGCAATTGCTAGAAAAATTTTAGTAGCTATCTATCATATGTTTCTTACTGGTGAAGTTTGGAATCCTGTTGATTTAGCATCTGTTGAAACACCTATTAAAGATAGAATTAAATACACTAAAAATAATTTCAATCAATCACTTAAACAATTATTATCTCTTGGTCTTACATCTAATGAACTAATTGATTTAATTAATCAGAATGCCAACAATTCATCTGTTTAATTTGTGACTTTCTTGGGGTAAGGGGAAGTCTGCCCTTTTTTACTATTTTTTATAAAATAAATTTTGTTTTTCTTTTCAGACTAACACTTCCTTTTTAAACACTTGTAAAAGTATACAACAAAACCTAGAAGTTTGCAAGAAGTTTCTTGACATTTTTTTGTATAGTTGAGGTGTCAAAGAAGTGCTAAAAAGAAGCGATTATACTTCGTTTTTATATTGAATAATATATTTTATATATATTTGCAATAAAATGTATAATTTTTATATTTAAATGAAGCCTAAAAAAAAGAGAAAATCTTCTCTTTACTTCATATTTTTAAACCACTTTTCAAACGTTTTAATAAAGAAGGATAAAGCAACAACGACATAAACAAGTTCTAGTAGTAATCCCCATAGTGCAAATAGAGAAGTATCACTAGAAAGTAATGCTTCAATGACATTATCCCCTAAATCTCGAATAAAGATAAATGGTATTTTTAAAATACAAGTAATAACTACTAAGAAAAGTAAATCAAGTATAATACGCATTCTTGCTTTCCCATCACTATTTTTTAATATGGTACTTAAATCTACTAATTCATTATAAAATCTTTTTAACCAAAATTCTTTTTTCATTTTTATTCACCATCTCTATTATAAATCCTATCTTCATAATACGTACATCTATTTTTTTCTTTTAAAGATTCTACAATCATATACTCTTTTTTCCTTGTTTTGTCTTTTTCATAATAGACAACAGTTTTATGTTCTTCACTTGTTTTAATGGTAACATTCTCTTTTAGAATAAATATGGTATCATTTGGTCTTTCCACTAACTCATTGTTATTCACTATATCTAATTGTCTTGTAATCGAAATGGGAGAGTAATAGATTGGAACATTTGGCATAAAACGAGCAATGTAAGAAGTCTTCTTATTTAGATGACAAATATTTTTTAAGTACAAGTTAATGATTTCTTTCTCACGGTCAATATAGTAAGCATAGAAACTCTTATTTAAAGTTTGTTTTAAATTTTTTAAAATACCAATCACTTCTACTAAAGAATTCATAAACGTTTCAAATGTTCTCATTTTAATAATAGGAAAGTATTTTACACGAATTTTAGCATTGTTGTAATCATCTAATATTGTATAGGCTTCATTAAAATGTCGAATTTGATTTTCTAAAACAAGTTTACTAATCACTTCATTAATGTTTAATTCTGTATCGGCATTGTGTTTAATTAGAATCGTTAAACATTCTCTTAAAAAGGAAGAAGCAATGTAGCAAGCTGATTTTTCTTTTTCACTTAATTCTGCAAACGTATTTTTTAAAGTATTGACTAAATCTTCTTTATCAAATTCTTCATAATAATTGTTCTCAATCATTGGAGGTAATTCAATATTTAATTTTTCAAAACTAACAAGATAATCTCCTAAAACCGTTTCATCGATATCTTCACGATTTTGATACTTTTCTTGAATTTGCTTTTTTTCTTTTTCAACATATGTTTTTACATCTACCATCTTTTTACATTGACTTAAGTTATCCACAGAAGATAGAAGAACATATGGGTCTTGTTTGGTTTGAAATAGTTTTTTCTTTTCTTTTAAGGCTTCCTCTAGAATAGCAATTTTTTTACGTAAATCCACAATTTCAAAAGGATAACGATTTAAAAGATAAGTATTTTGAATGCTTGCTGTACTACTTTCTATATTAATAAGATAGGTATATAAAGAACTAATAAAATTACGAATATCCTCTACTGTTTTTAAAGCACCTAGTTCATCACGTAGTTGTAATAATAAAACTTCACTTTCATCTCTTTCTTCTTTAATAGATGAAATCGTATCGGTTTCTTCTGGAATTCCTTTTTTATATAAACTTAATTTATTTTTATAATCGCTTTTTAAATTTTGATACGTATCTTTCATTTCTTGTACTTTATGGTAAGTTGCATTTTGTAAACCCAATTTTTCTTTCATGATTAAAATCAAAATTGTAGCAGTACGTAATAATTCTTTTTTCTTTATCGTATCTTTTGGATCTTTAAAATAAGAAATGTTTTCTTGTAAATTTTTAATATTATCTATTGTAAGAGGTGTTTCTTTATAAGTATAAATAACGTTTGGACTCTTTGTTTCATAATCATCAAATTCTACAAGTATAGGAAATTTCTTTTTATTGTTCATAAACCACCAATATTTATAAACTTCTTCTTCTACTTCTTCAAGTGTATCAAAAAATAAAACACGTTCTAGATTGCCATAATGTTTATGAGGCCATACAAAATAAATACCAATTTTTTTCTTTTCTTGGTATAAAAACGGTGCACGATTTAAAGAATTGTATCCATATTTTTTTAAGATACTTAGTACATCATCTTTTACTAACATTTTATATGTCCCCTTTATTCTGTTAACATTATATCACGTCTAATTTGATTTTGCTACTTGATTATTAAAAAAAATCAAAGTATGATTAAGTAGAAAGGAAATGTTGTGATGAAAAAAGAAAAAGTAACCTTAATTAAACCAAAAAAAGGAGAAGATAGAGGAAGTAAAGATACCAAAATGATTAGTGCCATTCTTTCTTTAATTCTAGGTATTATTTTACTTACGAATTCAACGAAAGCGGTCATAATTGTCTTTTATATGATTGGTGGTGTGTTTCTTCTTATTGGACTTTACTATCTCATTCGTTATTTTAAAATGAAAAAAGATATGCATATTGAAGATAGTAGTTTGTTTGTTTTAGGAACGAGTGCCCTTTTTATTGGGATTGTGATTTTGATTCTATCAGGTGCTTTAGAAACATTCTTACGTTTTATTATTGGAATTATTTTAATCTTTAATGGATTACGTAATTTCATACTTTCTATTCAAATGCGTAATTATGTTACTTTAGTGATTGCTATCGTTTTAATCGGTATGGGTCTTTATACAATACTTGCGGAAAATATCGTTTTACAAATTGTCGGTGCTTTATTTATCGTATCTAGTATTACGGATTTTGTAAGTTTATTTTTAGAAAATAAAAAATAAAGTTTTTTGAGGACTTTATTTTTTACTATTCTTTTTAGAAGTTGCCTTCTTCTTTGGAGCAACTTCTTTTTTGTTGTCTTTGGCCATAACCATTAGAAAACCGATACCAACGATGATAGCTAGAAGAATCCATATGATACTACTTGAATTCTTTTTCTTATTTACCATTAAGGAAGCAACAACATCACGTGTTTCATTTTCGTAATTCGTTTTTATGGCTGTTTTTAATTGTTCTTCTGTTTCACCAACTTTGAAGCCTTCATAAGTTTGGTTTCCAATCACCATAAATGGAACCCCTTTCATATTGACTTTAAAATGATTGACAACTTTTTTTAGAAGAGCATTTGTATCCGTTTTAGAAACATCTTTGATGACTAAATTAAAATAACTTTTGTATTCTTCATCTAGTCCATTAAAGAATTCTAATGCTTCTGCACAACGTGGACATCCTTCCTTCTTAAATAAATATACATTTACCTTGTCTTTTGCAGATACCCCAAGAGGAAGTAAAGCAAGTACACTTAAGACAAGTAACAATTTCTTAAACTTTTTCACATTCATCCCTCATTTCAAAACCTATTATACTATTAATCTTTTTTAATGAATAGAAGTAAATTACAATTTTTTATTATATTTCTTTGCGTAAGATATTTTTAGAAGTTAGCATTTCTCCATTTTTCGTATTTTTAAAAAAGATTTCGTAGCCACATTCATTCGCAATTTTTTCAATCGTAGTAAACGTTGGTTCACGATATCCACTTTCATAGCCACTTAATGTTGTATTTGCAATATTGCACCTCTTTGCTAATTCTTTTTGGCTTATATTGGCTTTCTTACGCATTGTTTTTAATATCTTATCTATCATTGTTATCACCAATTAAATTTTCTCATTTCGCGTAATATTTTTCTTGACAATACGCGATACGCGTAATACTATAAAGTTATAAAGATAAAAATAGGAGAATAAAAATGAAACTAAAAAAATTTACCAAAAATCAAAAACAAAAAGGAATAATAATTGGAAGTATAATGGGAATACTATTATTAATTGGTGGAGTCACTTTATATAAAACATTTGCTCTTTATAAGGAAGAACAAAGTTTTGATGTACTTCAAGGTACAGTACCATACTTTGTTTATGGAGATATAAAACTAGTTATTAAGGTTAATGAGCAACAACAAACAAATATTCCTGATAAAAAAGAAGAATATGTAGTAGAACCAAAATGTGACAATGATGCAACTATAGAATGGGACTATGAAAATTGGGGACCAATCATAAAAAATATAACAAAGGAAACAAGATGTAGTTTAAATTTCGTAACTAAGAATAACTTACAAACATTAGGAAAATTAGCAGGAATAGAAAATTTAAATAGCATAGAAACTTTATTAACAAATGGAAACATTGAAAAATTAGTTAATAGTAAATCAGGAATGACTTACTTAGCAAAGTCAGCAACACTTGTTGAACAATTAAAAAGCAGTAATAATTATAATGAAACTATTAGAAAGCAAATATTGAATAGTGACATTATTAGTGAAGACTTAAAATATGAAGCAGGATTACCTTGTTATTTAATTAAAAATGGCCAAGTACAAAATAATACTGGTGGAATTCGAGCTAGAGGTTTATATAATGGAAAGATACATAGCGAAAATGAATTACGTGAGAATTTTACAATTTTTAATCCATCTAGTCAACTTACTCTAGTTATAGGAGATGCTTTATCTATTGGAATCATTAACACTGAAAATAAAATAAAAGTTAATAATTATAATCATTTAGGGTTAACTTACAAAACAAGTTCTAACGATAATTCAAATCTATTAAGTGGTCATTTATTAGTTTTATTAAATAAAAATGACATTTATGCAAGAACATATGAGGGTAAATTAAATGAAAACAATATAACATTAATTGATAAAGATAATCTTAAAAAAATGGATAACTTTATTACAGAAGAAGTACAATTAAACGAAAAAGACGATTCTCACATCATTATTGATATGACACACAATGATGAGTCTTTGGGAAATGGTTTTTACTTTTATATTTCTAATTTATCACTATTTTAAAATTATTAAAAAATATCCAATTCATAAAATTGGATATAATATTTAAGTATTACTCTTTATTACAGCATTCTTGACAAGATTTTTCTAACTTGTCTTTCGTTTGTTGTATTTTTTTATCTTCTACATTACTAATTGTGTAGAATCCTGCACTTTCCATTGCTTTAAAAATTTCGTTATGTAGTTTAGATGTTTCTTGTAAGGCTTTTGTGAAGGCTTGAAAAACTTTATCATTGGTTGATTCTATAAATCCATGCATATATAAATCATTGATAACTTTACTTCCATACATTAAATTGTCCATTAAAAATTTATCTTCCATAGTTTCCTCCCTTATAGTAAATTCATAAACATTTCCAATATACTTTCATGTTTACTTTCTATTTTTTTTACTACTTTTGATAAGTTTTCATCTGTTAAACAATCTTCTACTTCTTTACAAGTCTTAATCATATAAAGTTCATGATTTACGGCATCTTCTACATATAATAATTCTTTTTCAGTCATATAATTTCCTCCACTATTAGTATGGATAAAACAAGAAAAAATATAACTAAGAATTGTTAATACTAATTAAATAAGGATTCTCTTTAGAGCCATTACCACTTTTGTACAAAACTTCTTTTTTTAAATAAAAGGATGGATGAGCAGCATAAACATTTGGTGATAAATAAACAGCCATTGGCCAAACACCACCATTTCCTCCTAAATTCATAGCACCGCTTAATGTTCTAGTTAGTGCTAGAAGATTTTGTACTTCTCCCGCAATGTATAACCAAGAATTTTCTGCACATTCTCCATGATAAATAGGATCTTGACTACCACTATATCCCCATAAATTATTACTTGTAGAGGTCGTATAAGTGTCAACACTTAAACATTCCTGTCTATTGTGCTCACTTCCACCACTTGTTGAATAGCCATAATCGCTTGCATGCACTAAGCCTATTTTAGTGATAGTATATAATATATTTGGAGCATTGCCTCCACCAGTATTGCCTCTTTCTTCATTGTAAATTTTAGTAAATGATCCTTGATTATTGATTCCTCCTAAATACCATTTTGCATCTTCTATATAATTATGATAAGATTGAATGCTATTCCAATATTCATTATTCAATATTTGAGTATTTAATGAAGTATTTAACCAATTATTACTTTGATTGCTCGTTGTACCTGACCAATAATATCCTTTTCCAGATAAAGTAAGTGATGTTTCTATTGCACTTGCTCCAACATAAGCTATATATTTTTCCAGTTTTACTCTTAATTCATATGTACCATTGACATCTTTTTGGATTGGTATGACTCCTACGATACGATATAGTTTATCTTCATTACTACAATCTCCATTTTCTTCTAAACAAACAAAATTATTGGGATTTGGTCCTACATAACGATAATCTATAATGGCATTCTCTGCAGTTTGGATTGTTTGTTCATGACTTTGACTCAATAATCCACTTTTTGTAACATCAATATTTTCTTGAGCTAGTTTAATCAAATATGAACTAAATAATTGCTTGAAAGCTATGGTACATATTACCTTTTTATTCTCACCTGGAACTATATTAGTAAGTCCCCATGAATCATTATCCCATACGGCAACGGTATTATTTTCACATTTTGATACTTTTCCATATAATCCCGATTCTTTATCTGGAAAGTTTCCGCTTTGAGGTACATCATTTATTGTATAACCAAGAATAATATCACCCTCATTTGAAAAATCAGGAACAATTCCTTCTAAAACATTAAATGTTTTTTCTACTTTATACATGGCAAAACTTCGGTATAAACTTATACCTCCAACAATAAGTAATATTCCTATAATACTTCCTACTAGTATTTGTTTTTGTTTCTTATTTTTGTTAAACCTTTGAAGTACCTTTGGGTTCTTTCTACTTTCTAATATACCCCCCCCCCATTGGTCTTTCAATGGTTGGGAGGTTGTTCTTGTATTTCTTCATACTCGCTTCCTCCTCTATTATGCTTTTATTTTACTATATAGTTTTAAAATATTCAACATTTTACTTTTTACATGAAAAAAATAGTTTCATTTAAAAATGAATTTCACTACCTTTTGCTTCGGTATATAAATCTTCAAATTTTTCTTTTCGACTTAGAATCATAAAGATAAGTAGTCCTATAATAAATAGTGCAATAGAAACAAGTTGTGCTACTTTAAATCCTCCAAGCATTAAAGAATCAGTTCGTAAAGATTCAATAAAGAAACGCCCTACACTATACCACATTAAATAAATGCTTGATAGTTGACCTACTTTTAAATATTTATAATGTTTAACAACGAGTAAAACAAGAACACCAAGTAAGCACCATAAAGATTCATAAAAGAATGTTGGATGAAAATACACACCATTAATATACATACCATTGATAATAAATTCTGGAATATGACGATTTTGCAAGGCTAGAAGAGTTGTGGCACTACCGTGTGCTTCCCCATTAAAGAAGTTTCCCCAACGACCTATTGCTTGTCCTAATAACAAAGGTATGGTAATCATATCCGTGATCTTTGATACACGCGTACGATATTTGCGACAGTAAAGAACTAAAGCAATAAAGCCTCCTAGTAAACCTCCGTGAATAGCAAGGCCACCTTCCCAAACTTTAAAAATACTAATTGGATCGTGTAAATAATATTTATAGTTAAAAATAACATAGTAAATTCTTGCTCCAATAAATGCAAAGACAATAACCCAAAATGCTAAGTTAAATAAAAAGTCTTTCGAAAACTCATACTTTTGTCCTTCTTTCATAAAGATAGAAAGACCTAATACAACTGCAATTAAAAGTAAAACAGAATACCAACGAATATCTAAACCAAAAATACGAAACATAATTGGATTCATAATTCACCAACTTTCTTTAAAAATTATAACATTTTCTTATATAGAATTGTATAAAAAGTAAAAAAACGTACAAATTGTACATATTTTGTATCATTTTTCGTACAAATTGTACGTTTTTCGTTAATCTAAATACTTTTTCAAATATTGACCGGTGTAAGAATCTTTATTTTTTGCAATTTCTTCTGGAGTTCCTGTTGCAATAACAGTTCCACCATTATCTCCACCTTCAGGACCTAAATCAATAATGTAATCAGCAACCTTAATAACATCCAAGTTATGTTCAATGACCACAACCGTATCGCCATTATCTACAATTCTTTGTAGGATAACAAGTAGTTTTTTAATATCTGCTGAATGAAGTCCCGTTGTAGGTTCATCTAAAATAAATAAACTTTTTCCGGTTGGTTTCTTTTGTAGTTCTTTTGCAAGTTTCACACGACCTGCTTCTCCACCTGATAATGTTGGTGCTCCTGCTCCAAGTTCGACATAAGAAAGTCCAACATCCATCATAATATCTAATTTAGCTTTAATTTTTGGAACATTGGCAAAAAATTCTTGGGCTTCTTCGACACGCATTTGTAAAACTTCTGAAATATTTTTGTCTTTAAATTTAATATTTAAAGTATCCTTATTATAACGTGTCCCTTTACAAACATCACAAGGAACATACACATCAGGTAGGAAGTGCATTTCAATTTTCTTAACCCCATCCCCATAGCAGGCTTCACATCTTCCACCTTTTACGTTAAAGGAAAATCTTGATTTATCAAATCCACGCATTTTGCTTTCTTTCATCTCTGCAAATAAATCACGAATATTATCAAAAACACCAACATAAGTTGCAGGATTACTTCTCGGTGTTCTTCCAATTGGGTCTTGAGATATTTGAACAACTTTATCAATATTGTTAAGTCCTTTTACTTTTTTACATTTACCGGGGATGACTTTTGATTTTGGATATAAACTTTTAAAAACGGATTTATATAGAACTTCATTAATTAAACTACTTTTTCCACTACCAGATACACCTGTAACGCAAACAAATTTACCTAAAGGGATTTTTACATCAATGTCTTTTAAGTTATGTTCACTTGCACCCATAATTTCTAAGAATTTCCCATTTCCTTTTCTTCTTTTTTTAGGAACTTCTATTTTTTCGATACCTGCTAAATATCTTCCGGTAATCGAATTTTTATTTTTCATAACTTCTTCCGGTGTACCACAAGCAACGATTTCTCCCCCTTCTCTTCCTGCACCCGGTCCAACATCTACTAGGTAATCTGCCGCCATCATCGTATCGGTATCGTGTTCTACGACAATTAAGGTATTTCCTAAATCCACCATTTCTTTTAAAGAGGCAATAAGTTTATCGTTATCTCTTTGATGAAGTCCAATACTTGGTTCATCTAAAACATATAACACACCACTTAATTTACTACCGATTTGCGTAGCCAAACGAATTCTTTGTAACTCTCCACCAGATAGAGTTCCTGCCATACGATCAAGTGTAATATAATCAAGACCAACATTTTTTAAAAACTCTAAACGATTGATAATTTCTTTTATAATTAAGGCACTGATTTCTTGTTGCTCTTTGTTTAGTTTTAAGTTTTTGATAAAATCTAAAAGTTTTCCAATACTCATTTGGGTCATTTCATAAATGTTTTTCTTACCCACAAAAACATTTAGAACACTTTCTTTTAATCTTGCACCGTGGCAAACAGGACATTCAATTTCCATCATATAATTATCAAGCCATTCACGAATCCAAGTTGAAGAAGTTTCTAAGTATCTTCGCTCTAGATTGGTAATAACCCCTTCAAAATAACGTGTAACATAACGTTTATTTCCATTTTTCGCAACGTATTCAAAATCTAATTCATCAGGACTTCCAAAGAATAAGATTTGGCGTTCTTTTTTGGTTAAATTTTTAATAGGTTTATCCATATCAATATGGTAGTAATCACACGCAGTTTTTACATCCGTATAGAATATATTTTGGTCATCACTCATTGTAGAAATAGCACCTTCATTAATGGATAAAGATGGATCAGGAATTAATAAACTTTCGGAGATAGCGGTTTTAAAACCTAACCCTTTACATTCAGGGCAAGCCCCAAATGGTGCATTAAAAGAAAACATTCTTGGTTCCAAATCAGGAATAGAATAATTACATTTTACACAAGCAAATTTTTCACTCCAAAGCATTTCTTCTCCACCAACAATATGAATTAAAACCATACCATCTGCAAGCTTTGTAGAAGTTTCAATGGCTTCAAAAATACGACTTCTCTCTTCTTCTTTTAAAACGATTCTATCCACAATGACTTCTATTGTATCCTTTTTATTTTTTTCTAAAGTAATTTCTTCATCTAAAGAACGAACCTCTCCATTAATTCTTGCTTTCGTAAATCCTTGACGTCTTAAGTCATCTAAAAGTTCTTGGTGCATTCCTTTTTCCTCTTTAACAACAGGAGCCATAATTTCTAATTTAGTACCCATTTCCAAATTCATTACTTTATTGGTCATTTCTTCAATACTTTGATGCACAATTGGCTCGTGGTGATTTGGACAATACGGAACACCAATTCTCGCATATAAAAGTTTTAGATAATCATAGATTTCTGTAACGGTTCCTACGGTACTACGAGGGTTATTATTGGTTGTTTTTTGGTCAATCGCAATACTTGGGCTTAAACCTTCTATAGAATCGACATCCGGTTTATCAGAACCACCTAAAAATTGGCGAGCATAAGAAGATAGGCTTTCCACAAATCTTCTTTGCCCTTCTGCATAAATCGTATCAAAAGCTAGACTACTTTTTCCAGAACCTGATACACCTGTCATAACAATTAATTTATTTTTAGGTAAATCTAAATTTACATTTTTTAAATTATTTTCTCTTGCTCCACGAATGACTATTTTTTGATTATTCATGAACATACACCTCTACTTGCGTTACTTATTTTACCACAAAATAAGTATTTTTATTTGCAAAATTACTATAGCATATGTTTGTTCGTATTTCAAGAATTAACGTTTGCATGATAGTGTTTCCAAAGTGGGGAGATATGAAAAAGAAAGCCTTATAATTCAAATAAAAAGGTAAAAACCTAAAAAAT
>CANROY010000035.1 GCA_947632355.1 uncultured Bacilli bacterium | reverse complement strand
TATTATCACATTATCGGTTCCTGAAATTTTGATGGCAAATTGGAATAACTGTCACATTTCTATTATAATTGCACAGATACGTTACACATTGCGATACAGAAGAATATGATTGTGGCTATTGGGAATGCCCAAATGGTGGAAGTCCAAGTAATGGCGTTTGCTATTATTAGAAGGAAATAACTATGAGAAGAAAAAACGGAATCTATTTTATATTACTAATATTAATATTAGTTGCTGTTACTATTGATATTGTGCTTTTAAGATTTAAATCACAAGAAAAAAATACACAAACGTATCCGATTATTTATGTTTGCAAGGGAAAAGAATTTGATTATACAAATGATATCAATCTTACGTATCATGTAAAAGGGGAATACAGATTTTTAGTATCGAATGAATCGAAAATAATGAGTGGTCATATTGATTCTTTATTACAATTTAAAACTCCGGAAGAGTATCAAAGGTTTGTGGAATACTATCAACAAAATCTTGAAGGAACAAATTCTAATGAAAAAATTGATTATAATGAAGATAAAAATGAAGTAAAAATTTCATTATTGTCTTGGTTTAATAATTATGAAGAATCAGATGAAACGTTGTACACAAAAAAATATGTAAAAGTGTTAGAAGAACAAGGTTTTACAAATTGTACAGAATTAAAATAAAGTTATAAAAATAGCTTTATTTTTTCTGGAACTATTCCTTTTCTTTTCAATTTACAAAAATACTTTTTTCTTTTATAATGATAATAGAAGGAAGTGTCAAAAATGAAGAATAAAAAGGGATTTGTTTTTGTAGAAACACTAATTGTTATTTCTGTTTTGACAGCTTCTTTACTTTTGCTTTATTCTTCTTATAGTTCTTTAATACGTAATGAAAAGGTAAGATTAAAGTATAATGATAGTGTTTATTTATACCGAACCTATTATTTAGAAAAATTTTTTCGTAATTTTCGTTTTGATTTAGTGACAAATAGTTTAAATAAAGAGGATTCAACGAAACCAATATCTATTTTAACGGGTTTTGGTTGTCATTCGGGTATTTTTATTAATGAAGAAGATAATGTAGGTTTATGTGAAAATTTACTAGCAGAATTACATGTTAGCAATTTATATTTAACTTACAATGATATTAGTGAATTGCAAAATTGTACGAATAAAGATGGAATCTGTGAAACTTTAGTGCAAGTAAATTCAACAGCAAGTGATTACATTAAAACGATTGGTGGTAAAGGAAAAACCGGGTATCGTATTATAGTTGAATTTGCGGAAACGAAAGATGGCAGTCGAAAATGTAATCCGAATGAAGAATGTCAATATTACTATGCAACACTTAGTTTGGGGGAAATATAATGAAATTAAATAAAAAAGGAATTACTTTAATAGAGTTGATTATTAGTATTGCTCTCATTTCCATAGTTATTATGTTTTTATTTCGTCTTTTAATTGATGTTCGATATAGCGAAAACAATACAGATTTTAATCGTGCTAATCAACAAACAAGAGCTGTTATTTTAAAAAGAGTGCAACAAGATTTTTTAGATCGAAAATTAATAAAAATAGAAGATAAAACGAATAGTACGAATGAAACAAGTATTGATTTAACCTATAAAGATGGTTCTAAAGGGAACATAACTGTAGATGAAAATTCTCTTTCTTATACCATTAATGGAGATACGGAAAAATGGTTACTAGAAAAACAAAATAATACTACCGTTATTGGTTATCGTTGTATTAGTTTTACTACAAGTTTCATGCAAGAGCAATTAAAAGAGGAAGGAGAATTTTATAGTGTTAAAATCACAATACCAATTATTGTGAATAAGAATTCAAAAAATATTTTAGATGATTTAGAATTTTTCTACATTGGAGAAAAAAGTGATTTAGAAGATATAGAGAGTGCATTTCCAAATACAATTACTTTAGGGCAATATGATGCAAATACTTGTGGATAAAAGCATATGAAGTATTCTTGCTTTTAAAAAAGGTTTAAAAGAAATGTGTTCTTCTTCTATAATGGTTTTTATTTGGGTATGAATACTAAGTCCCATAAAAGAAATGAAGAGTGCTGCTAAAACTTCTTTTAAAGAAAAACTAATTTGAAGTGGTATTAATTTTGTTAAACCTCCGGTAGTTTCTAAAAAACCATTTAAAAAACAATTAAGGATTGGATTTTTAAAAAGAATACCCATGCTTTCACATAAAAGAAGATAAAACAGAATTGTTCCTAAAATCATAAGTAACGTATTCATACTTTTTTTAAGACTGTTTGATAGAATAGTGGAAAAAGGAAGTTTTGTTTGTTCATACTGTTTTTGTTCTTGATAAGGGAATTTTCGATAGAAAAAAGCAATTAAAAAATTGATAAAATATTCAATAAATAGTAATTTATATACTATATGTGGATTATGAAAAATGCTTGTTAAAACAGTGTATAAAAATAGAGGATTTAAAAAACAAGAATAGGATAACATAATACTAGCTTCTTTTGGACTTATGGTCTTCTTATGAACAAGATTTGCTATATGATAAGCATTCGTAGGTGTACCGGAAATCAAGGATAAAGCAAATGCACTTGAAGTTATTTTTGAGAAACCAAAAAGAGGTTTAAAAATTTTATGAAATGTTTTTTCAATGAAGATATCAAAAGGAGAATAAATTAAAAAGTCACTGATTAAAAACATGGGGAATAAAAATGGAAATACTTGATTTAAAAATAAGGAACAACCTTCTATAACGCACTTTTTAAATAAAAGATTATAGCGAAATAATAAAAAGAGAAAAAAGAAGATTAACAAAAATAGACAATCATTTTTTATAAATTTTTTCATATTTTCTCATTCCTTTGCTATAATGTTTATGGTGGATGCTATGTTTAATAAACTATATGACAAAGTAAAAAAATTCATAAAAGAAAATTGGTCCTTTTTATTAGGAATTGTTGTTATTTTTTGTTTCTTTTATGTAGAACTGCCTTTTGTTGTCTATCGACCTGGAGGTATTGTAGATTTAAGTAGTCGTGTAGAAGTAGAAAATGGCTACAAAGGAGAAGGAAGCTTATCGATGTCCTATGTTTCGATGATGAAAGGAAATATTCCTTTTGTGTTGATGTCTTTTGTTCTTCCCAATTGGGATTTAGTAGAAACAAAACAAATTACTTATGAAAATGAAAGTTTAGAAGAAACGATTGAAACGGATAAAATCTTTTTAGAAGAAGGCCTTGATAATGCAACGATTAGTGCTTACAAACTAGCAGGAAAAGAAATTGAGATTAAGGAAGTTTATCCGGTTGTCGTTTTTATTGATAAAAGAGCCAACACTGATTTACAACTAGGAGATATTGTTTTGAGCACGGATGGCAAGAATATTAATGCTTTAGCAGATTTACAAACGTATATTAATTCTTTAGATAAAGATGCAACGGTGTCTATGCAAGTTTTACGTGATCAAAAAGAAATTACTTGTACAGCGAGACTATTTGAACTGGATGGTTCTTTAAAAGTGGGTGTTAGTATAGCGAATAAATACGAATATGAGACGAATCCCAAACTTACGATTGAAACAAAAGAAAGTGAATCAGGTTCGAGTGGTGGATTAATGACCGCATTATCCATTTATAATGCTTTGGTAGAAGAAGATATTACCAAAGGAAAAAAGATTGTCGGAACAGGAACAATTGATAGCGAAGGTGTTGTTGGAGAAATTGGTGGTATTAAATATAAACTTTTAGGGGCAGAAAAAAATCATGCGGATATTTTCTTATGTCCAATGGAAAACTATGAAGAAGCAAAAGAAGTAAAAGAAAAAAATCATTTAAAACTAAATTTGATTCCTGTAAAAACGTTACAAGAAGCCGTAGATGTTTTAAAAAATGCAAGTTAGGACTTGTAGGAAAATTGTTTTTAGTCTATAATAATAGATAGAAAGTAGAAACATAGGGTGATTCGTATGCGTCTTAAATATCGTTTATCTCTTGCGGTAATCTCTATTTTAATGGTTATGACATTATTTTTATCAAGTAGTTATGCCTTATGGAGTGTAACTGTAACGCAACAAACAGAGAATGTAATTAAATCTGGATGTTTTTCTATTGCATTTGAAAACGAAGGAAACTCTAGTTCTATAAATTTAACCAATACATATCCTATGTCTGATGAAAAAGGTTCAAAGTTAACACCTTATAAATTTAAAATAAAAAATACTTGTACGGTTGATGCTAAATATACATTATATTTAAGTGAATTAGAAACTGAATCTAAGGCATCTGCTACAACAACAGATTCTGAACATCAAAATTTAAGTGACTATATTAAAATATCATTATCAAAAGGAAATAATGGTGCTGTTATAACAAAACAAAAATTAGGGGATACAAAAACTAGTACTTCAGAAAAAGATTTAGTAAAAAAAGTGACAGTTAATGATCTTAAATTTGATGGCAAAACAATAAAGAATACTTATCAGCTTACTAGTGGAACATTAAAAGGAAAAACGGGCGAAAATGCTGCAAATGGTGGAGAAGAGTCTTTTGAACTTCATTTGTGGATTGATGAAAATGCTAATAATACAGTAATGGATCAAGTTTTTGAAGCCGGTCTTTCAGTTGTTGCTTATGCAACAGATTTAAGTCAAACAACACAAAGTAATCAAGAATCTTAAGACTAGAAATAGTCTTTTTCATTTGACTTTTTCTTTTGGTTTGCTATAATGAATGAGTACGTTAGAAAGAAGAGAAAAATATGAAAATAAAAAAAGTTCATAAAACAATAAAAAAGAATAAAAAGACTGTTGCTAGTATTGCTCTTTTAGGTTTATCTCTTATTTTAACTTCTTGTAGTACCAAAGAAACAGAGTCTTTAAAAACATTAACACCTGAAGAAAGAATAGAAGTACTTGAAAAAGAAAATAAGGATTTACAAAAAGAAAATAAGAAATTACAAAAAGAATATGATAACTTAGTGAAGGGATTATCTATTGAAGAAATAGAAGATTGTTATTATAAATACGCTTTAATGGCTGTTGTAACCAATGATCAAGATGGAACGCCAGAATATCATTTTGTCGTTGATGATAAAGTTGATTTTGATTATGATAATAAAATGGTTGCAATTGATGTAAAGGCATATGCTTCTATAACCAATCCAAAACTAGTTTATCCTCATAAAAAATATAATTATTTATGTTATTCAGGTCCAAATATATACCTTTATGATACAATACCAAATCCTCTTAGACTTGCCCGTTGCCCTATCTATGGAGGGTGGATACCAGATTATAATTTAGAATATATAGTACTTAAAGATATAAACAATTTACCATTACCAGAAAAATATAAAGAGCAATCGAGTTTTAGTGTAGAAGAACTAAGAGATATAGAAAATCAAATGAATAATCATTTGATTGATGCAACAGAACAAGTAAAGCAAAATGCCTTTAATAAAGAAGATTTGTTTTATGTTTTAACCGATGAGAATACAGGATTTATAATCGATGGTGGAAAATGTTTACGTATCTGTGAAACGACAGATGCTATCAATCTTGATAAGTTAGAGTATAAATTTTATTATTATAGTATTATCAATCCAATGCGTGGTATAAAGAAAAGTTTAGGTATGTCTGCACGTGATGCAGATATCCAAGAAAAAACTCCAAATAATATTTATGAAGTTGTTTCTCTAGACCCAAATGATGAGATGCTTCTTCCTGTTCAAGCCGTAAAATCTATCGAATATTTTATTAATTTTGAAACTATTGAAAAATATCAAGACAAAGAAACTTTGACGTATGATGAGATTTTAGAAATGGAAGAAGAAATAAATAAAGCATTTGCGGAAAAAAACGTAAAAATTTTAAAAAAATACGAATTAAGTCAATGATTAAGTATGTTAGAAAGAAGAAAAAAATATGAAAATAAAAAATGTTCGTAAAATAATAAAAAAGAATAAAAAGAATATTGCTGGTGTTGCTCTTCTAGGATTATCTCTTATCTTAACTTCATGTGAAACAAAACAAGATCGAATTGATGAATTAGAAAGAGAAAATCATAATTTACAATTTGAATATCAAAGATTACAAGAAGACTATGATGAATTATCTTCTTATTTTACTATTGATACTGAAAGAAATTGTTATTATAGAAATGAATTAATGGCTGTTGTAACCAATGATAAAGAAGGAACGCCTGAATATCGTTTTGTTGAAGAAAATTTTATTGATGTTAATTTTTCTGCAGGTGTAAATTTAGAAACGGCAGAAAGTGTTTACGTTTCGATTACAACGCCAGGGCTTACTTATCCAAATTTAGAATATAGACATACTTATGTATCAAATAGGAATTATTATAAGTATAATACAGTACAAGTTAGTGAAAGAACCAAAAATTGTACGGTGTATGGTGGATGGATACCGGATTATGAAGTAGAACAATATGTTATTAGTGATATTAATAATTTGCCAATTCCAAAAGGATACAAAGACCAAACAAAATTTACTGTAGAAGAACTTAGAGATATAGAAGAGCAAATGAATAACCGTTTGATTGATGCAACAGAGCAAGCAAAACAACAAAAATTTGAACTAAATAAATTAGGTTATGTTTTAACTGATGAGAATACAGGGTTTATTGTAGATAAATCTGCTTACTTAAAAATATTAGAAACAACAAATCCATTAGATATTTATAGTTTTCAAGAAAATTACTATTTTTATAGTATTACGAATCCTATTCGCGGATTAAAAGTTGATATTAATGAATCCGTTATTTTTGATGATGAAGACAAAAAATATCCTAATGCTAATACTATTTTGAAAGTTGCTTCAATAGACCCTAATGATGAGATGCTTTGTTCTGTTCAAGATGTTCTTCCTATTTCAAATTTTATTGGTTGGGATGCTTATGAAGAATATCAAGAGAAAGAAACTTTAACGTATGTTGAAGTTTTAGAAATAGAACAAGAAATCAATAGAACACTTGCCGAAAAAAACGTAAAAACTTTAAAAAAATAAGACATTTTCTTGACACTTGATTTTGCAGTGTCTTTTTTTTTATGCTATACTTAATTAAGGTGGTAACATGGCAAAATATGATGCATCGTCAATTAAAATATTAGAAGGTTTGGAGGCCGTTCGTAAAAGACCAGGTATGTATATTGGGTCTACAGATAAAAGGGGTCTTCATCATTTAATATGGGAAATTGTAGATAATGCCATCGATGAAATTATTAATGGATATGGCGATACAATTAAAATTAAATTAAATAAAGATAATTCCATTACCATAAGTGATAATGGACGTGGTGTACCTATTGGTATGCATGAAAGTGGAAGAAGTACGCCGGAAGTTATTTATACCGTTTTACACGCCGGTGGTAAATTTGAAAGTGATGGGTATAAAGTAAGTGGAGGACTTCACGGTGTTGGAGCAAGTGTTGTAAATGCCTTATCCAAAAAAATGGATGTTACAATCTATACCGATGGATTAATTAGTAATATTAGATTCTGTGATGGTGGTAAAGTAGAAAGTCCATTAAAAACGATTGGTGAAACAAAGAAAACGGGAACAACCGTTACCTTTTTACCTGATTATGAAATGTTTAAGAATGCTTCTTTTTCATATACAACGATTGTGGAAAGAATGCAAGAAAGTGCCTTTTTACTTCCTAATTTAACTGTTGAAATTATCGATGAACAAGACCAAAAGGAAGCCAAATTCCATTATGAAAATGGTTTAGTTAGTTTTGTTGAATACATTAATGATGATAAGAAAGTGTTACATAAAGTCATTCATTTTACGGGAACGAAAAATGATATGGAAGTGGATATTGCGATGCAATATAGCGAATCCTATAACGAAAATATTTTGAGTTTTGTGAATAACGTTAAAACAAGTGATGGTGGAACGCACGAAGTTGGTTTTAAAACCGGACTTACGAAAGCGTTTAATGACTATGCACGTGCCAACAACTTAATCAAAGAAAAAGAAGCCAACTTAGAAGGTAGTGACGTAAGAGAAGGGTTAAGTGCTGTTATTAGTTTAAAAATACCAGAAAAACTATTACAATTTGAAGGACAAACCAAAGGAAAACTAGGAACCCCTGAAGCCAAGAGTGCTGTTGAAAATATTACGTATGAAAATTTAAAATTCTTCTTAGAAGAAAATAAAGAAGTAGCACGAACTATTTTAGATAAAGCAATGAAAAGTCGTGTTGCTAGAGAAGCCGCAAGAAAAGCAAGAGAAGCTGCAAGAAAAGGAACAGGCAAGAATAGCAAAGAACGTGTGTTAAGTGAAAAACTTGCTCGTGCAACAGGCCGTGATTATAGTAAAAATGAGTTATTCTTGGTCGAAGGGGATAGTGCGGGAGGTTCTGCGAAAGCATTCCGAAATCGTGAAACGCAAGCCATACTTCCTTTACGTGGAAAAGTTTTAAACTGTGAAAAAGCAAGTACGCACGATATTGAAGCTAATGCTGAACTTAAACAAATCGAATACGCTATTGGAGCAGGACTTGGAGCTGATTTTGACCCAAAAGAATCCAATTATGGAAAAGTTATTATTATGACCGATGCCGATGTGGATGGCTCACACATTCAAATTTTATTAATTACGTTCTTTTATCGTTTTATGCGTCCTTTAATTGAAGAAGGAATGCTTTATATTGCAACACCTCCTTTATATTCCATTGAAATTGGAAACAAAGGAAAAGAGTATATTGCAACGGATGAAGAGTTACAAGAACGTAAGAAAACATTAAAAGGAAACTTTAAATTACAACGTTTTAAAGGTTTAGGAGAAATGAATGCTAGTGAGTTATACGAAACAACAATGGACCCAAAAAATAGAAGACTTTTACGTGTTAACTTAACCGATGCTGCTGTTGCGGAAAAAAGAATTCATCTTTTAATGGGAGACCAAGTAGAACCAAGAAAAGAATGGATTAATGAAAATGTTGATTTTACTTTAGAAGATGACTTTAGAAAATAAAAGGATTGATCATTATGCCAAAGAAAAAGGAAACGGAAGAAATTATTGAGAAAATATACGATTATAGTCTTGAAGAACTTATGGAGACCGGTTTTGGAAGATACTCAAAAGAAATCATTCAAGAGCGTGCATTACCGGATGTAAGGGACGGTTTAAAACCTGTACAAAGAAGAATACTTTACTGTATGTATATTTCTGGTTTTAAGCATGATAAACCTCATCGTAAAAGTGCAAGAGCCGTTGGAGATATCATGGGTAAATTTCATCCCCATGGCGACTCTTCTATTTATGATGCGATGATTCGTATGAGTCAAGACTGGAAGATGCGTGAATGCTTAATTGATGTCCATGGAAATAACGGTTCTATTGATGGCGATGGACCTGCTGCCATGCGTTATACGGAATCTAGATTATCCAAAATAGCAGAGGAAATGTTAAATTCCATCAATAAAAATACCGTTGAAATGACCTATAACTTTGATGATGAAGAATTAGAACCAACGGTTTTACCTGCAGCTTTTCCAAACTTACTCGTAAATGGTTCAACGGGAATTAGTGCTGGATATGCGACTAATATTCCAACTCATAACTTAGGGGAAGTTATTGATGCAACGATTAAAAGAATTGAAAGCCCGAATTGTCATTTAGAATCCATTATGGAAATTTTACCGGGGCCTGATTTTCCCACTGGTGGAGTGATTGAAGGAAAAGAAGGCTTAATTGATGCTTATAAAAAAGGAAAAGGCAAAGTTGTTTTAAAAGCCGATTGTGAAATTGTTTCCAGTGGTAGTAAAAAACAAATTATTGTGCATTCTATTCCTTATGAAGTCGTAAAAGAACAACTGATTAAGAAAATTACGGAAATTAAATTGGATAAAAAAATAGAAGGTATTAATGATGTCATTGATGAATCCGACCACGAACATATGGCACGTATTGTCATCGATTTAAAAAGTAGTGCCAATGCCGAACTTGTTTTAAACTATTTACTTAAAAATACCGATTTACAAGTGAATTATAATTTCAATATGGTGGCGATTGTAAACCGTCGCCCTCGTCTTGTAGGAATTTTAGACATTTTAGATGCTTTTATTGCTCATCAAAAAGAAGTGGTGACAAGAAGAACCGAGTTTGACCTTGCTCAAGCCAAAAAATCCTATCATATTTTAGAAGGATTAATTAAAGCCATCAGTATTTTAGATGAAGTTATTCGTATTATTCGTGCTAGTAAAAATAAAAGTGATGCGATTGACAACCTATGTAAAGAATATGATTTTACTTTTGACCAAGCAAAAGCGATTGTTGAATTACAACTTTATCGCCTAACGAATACAGATGTTGTAGAACTTGAAGAAGAAATGGAAAAATTAGCAAAAAACATTAAAATTTGGGAACAAATCTTAAACAATGAAGAAGCGTTAAAACATGTGATGAAAACTGAACTTAAGATTTTAAAGAAGGAGTACACAAATCCTCGTCGTACCATCATTAAAGATGAAGTAACCGAAATTAAGTTAGATAAAATGGATATGATTCCAAAAGAAAATGTTGTAGTGGTTGTCACCAACGAAGGCTATATCAAACGAGTTAGTAGTAAGTCATACGCTTCTAGTAATGGAGAAGAAACCACTTTAAAACCAGGAGACTTTGTAACAGGCTTGTATGAAGTAAGTACCTTAGATACCTTACTAGTCTTCACCAATCTTGGAAATTATTTATATATTCCAGTTCATAAAATACCAGATGCTAAATGGAAAGAACTTGGAAAACATATGTCCAACATTGTTTCTGTTTCGAGTGATGAACAAATTGTTTCTTCTATCGTTATGAATGAAAGCATAAAAGAACTATTTACCGTTACGAAACAAGGAATGATTAAGAAAAGTAGTTTAAAAGATTATGAAGTTACAAGATTTTCAAAAGCTATGGCAGCGATTAAATTAAAAGAAAACGATGAAGTTGTTTCTGTATTCCCGGTTCAAGAAAACGTAACACTGATTAGTAGTAATGGCTACTATGTAAACTTTAAGGAAAGTGAAGTCCCATTAACAGGGGTGAAATCTTCTGGTGTCAAAGGAATGAACTTAAAAGAAGGTTATATATGTAGTGGATTAAGTTATGAAAATGCCGAATACATTACTTTATTTACGAATAATAAAACAGCGAAAAGAATAAAGGTAAGTGAGTTAGAAAATACGGGAAGAGCAAAACGAGGTAATTCTTTAATGAAAAAAGTAAAATCGGTAAATTATGAAATTATAAAAGCCTTTGCTACAGATTCTAGAGATACCATTCTTTTAAAAAGCGATAGTGAAATAAAAGAGATTAAAAATAGTGAAATCGCTATAATGGATTTCGTTAGTACAGGAAGTGCCATTACAAAGCATAAAATAGATGCAATCGAAAAGAAATGCGAACTTTTGAGTTATTTAAAGAAAGAAACGAAAAAAAGTGATATAATAGAAAATGAGGAGCATCCTATAGAAGAAAGACCAAAAATTAAAGAATTTACAATGGCCGATTTTCTAGATGATTTTAAATTATAGGAGGAATAGGTATGCCAATAGAGGAATATGAAAAAATAGCTATTTATACTTTAATGAATCCAAATATTAAAGAAGGAATTGTAAAATTACAACATCTTGCAGAACTCAGTTATGAAGAGGCATTATTTTATGTTCAATCTTATAAGGATATTGATTATCGTGATAGTAATATTTGCAATAATATGTTTTTAAAAGAAAAACAAAATATTGTAGATACCCTGGCTTTAAAAATTAAAAACAATAAAAAAATTTCTTTTGAAAACGAAAAAAGGGAAAATAAGAGTTTTTCTGATTATGCCCTTGCCTTAATTATTAACCCTGATCTTTTAAAATCTATAGAACTTTTATCACAAGTTTGCAACATGGAAGAAAGTATTATCAAAAATTTAATTCAAAAATATAAAGATTTAGATTATCGAAATATGACGAGTTTAGAAAATCAATTTTTATTACAAGGAAAGAAAAAAATAATTAATGACTTGGCTTTAAGAATGCAACAAAGAGCAACTGATATGGCAAAGAGAAATAAATAAAAGCATTAAAATCACTTGCTAACATATTATGTAGTAGGTGATTTTTTATGTCTAAAGAAAGTTTTAAGAATTTTGCTAAGAATCATCCTGAATTGGTACATTATATAAAAAATGGGGATGCCACTTGGCAAAAATTTTATGAAATTTATGATATTTATGGGGAAGAAGAAAGTGCTTGGCAAGATTATTTAAATGTACCAAAGAAGAATACAGATTATAACTTTAAGTCCATAACCGATAAAATTAAAAATATTGATTTATCTTCCATTCAAGAACATATCAATACGGCTCAAAAAGCATTAGGAATTGTGCAAGAATTAACGGGAAAAGGTAGTGCTGCTACAGCAGCAGGGGCAGCGACGGATGCATTAGCAACAAACCCTAGACCAATCAATAAGATTTTCGAGGATTAAGATGAATTTTTTGATTCAAAAAAAGTTAGAAGAAGACGTGAAAATGGCGGAATACTTAAAAGAGAATTCCTATTGGTATAAAGAATTAAATCGTAGTAGTGTTTATTATAAAGACTTTGTAAAGGCTATGAAAGATAAGTATCATTTAAAAGTGACGGATAAAATTAGTGATGCAATCGATAATATGGATATGATTACGACAATTTTAGACAATTTAAAATAAAATATTGGAAGAATTAAAAAGGAAGTTCCCGTTTAATAAAATAAGAAATGTGTAAATGAATAAGTTCCCAAAATAGCAATAA
>CANROY010000034.1 GCA_947632355.1 uncultured Bacilli bacterium | reverse complement strand
TACTCTTATATATACACCGCGAATTTGTGATTTCCTTTTTTTTCATCTTAATTTCTTTCTAAATTTTAAAAAAAGTATCTTTTTTGACACTTTTTTGTAAATTATAAAGGAGATAAGACAATTCGGAAAGTTGCATTTTCATCATTAAAATCATAAAATCCAATAAAAGAAAATATTCCTGCATTAACTCCTGCACTATAATCTCCTCCACGTAAAAACCAATTATAAGTATCATTTTTACTATTATTATAAGGAAAATGTGCATCATCCAAATACCATTTGCTTATATATCGACTGTTATTATTCCCGGCTATAAATGGGCCCATCTCTCCTGTGGCATCTCCTAAAATTCTCCTACTCCAATGGGTAATATCAGTATGATTATTATATATATTATAATATTTTGAATCCACTTCACCAATTATTTCCTGTTGATCAATTGTGCTCATTTGTCTATCCCATGCACCACCGCTCATATCATAAATTCCTGTATAATTTCCAGTAGTGCTCGCAACATTACTTTCTCTATTTTTGTAATTGAAACTAAAATCACTATCTTTCGTGGGATTAGTTGCTCCAAAAAAATTGGTATCCTTACTTGTTGTTAAACTTTCATAACCTGTTGTTGGTACCTTTTTTGCTGCATAGCCTGTAACATAGTTACTATTATTATTAATTCTTATTTCTGTACATTTATTATCATCACAAATTCCATATTTTGAATGCGTTAAATAAGCAACCGCTCCCCACTCTGTATTCTTCATCATATGACTATCTAAGTTTACTTTGTATCCTTTTGCAGTAGTAAACATATTATTCAACGTTATTGCTCTCCAACTATACACGTTTGGTTTAATGATTACTTTTGAACTACTTTCTATATTTTGTTCTGCACCTGTTGTTGTCCATTTATCATCAACAGTAATTGTTGTTAAACTTTCATCATCATTTTGATTATATCCTGTCTCAAATTTGCCTACCCAAAAGCCTTTGCTATCAGGAAATGCTGTAAACGCTGGATGCGTCATCCACATATCTACATCACAAGTTCCATTTTCTCCTGATACTCCCGGTGTTGCACATTCTTCATCAACATTATCTTTTGTATCTACAAGTCCAAACTTTATTTCGATTGGTTTTGCTTTGTTTTCTAATTCTGTTCCTTCTGCTTCTAACTTATCATAATGTCCCATATCGAAGATTTTATATTTATATTTTGGTATCCATACAAAGTAACTTTCTATATTTTCTTCTGGTATAATTTCATCATTCTTTGGTTCAGTCACTCCATCTACAAGTATGACGGCATTTGCCCATCTCTTATCTTCATATTTATACCACTCATCTTTTATGTCTGCTTTTCTTACTGTTCCATCATTTTCATCAATAGTTACAGGTATTAGTTTTGCACCTGTTGAACTTTTGAGTACTGGATATGCTCCATTTAATATAGATTCTTTATATACAAAATCAGGTACTGTTCCATTTAAGACATCAAACGTTTTTTCTTCTTTATAGAGTGCAAAACTTCGATATAGACTTATACCTCCAACAACAAGCAAAATTCCTATTATGCTTCCAATTAATATTTGTTTTTGTTTCTTATTTTTGTTAAACCTTTGAAGTCCCTTTGGGTTCTTTCTACTTTCTAATATACCCCCCCCCCATTGGTCTTTCAATGGTTGGGAGGTTATTCTTGAATTTCTTCATACTTTTCTTCCTCCTATATTATGCTTTTATTTTAGCATATATTTTATAAAGTTTACAATAAAAACCATTTTTAATCTTGTACATAAAATACTAATATGAAAACACATACAAAAAAAATTGACATCTTTAGACATTTTTGCTATCATAATACGTACTTAAAAAGGGGTGTTGATATGGAAGCCGATTTATATAAAGATAATTTAACAGGTATTTACAATGAAAAATTTTTAAATGAAAAATATTATGAATATATTTCGAAATGGCCAGAAGCTTATTTTATAGCCATAGATTTAAAAAAATTTAAATCCATTAATGATACGTTTGGGCATGCAAATGGAGATGCTTGTTTAATAGAGTTTGCAAAAATCCTTGCAAGTACATTTAGAGAATCTTATGCTATTCATTTGCATGGGGATGAGTATGCAATATTAACAAATAATAATATGGAAAAAATTGAAAAATTATTACAAATTTGTACTTATCGTATTTCTGCAGCAGAAAAAGATAAAAAAATACCAAGAACTTTTGAATTTAATGCCGGATGTGTAAAAGCTATTTTTGATTTTGATGAAACCAAAGAACGTGCAGATTATATGATGTATTATGCTAAAAATAATAATTCGATATTTCAACCGTTTGATGAATCAATTTATGCCGAAAAATTAAAACAAAATAATTACTTAAAAACTGTAGATAAGGCTTTAGAAGATGAAACATTTTCTTATACAAAACGTAGTCTATTTACAAAAGACAAGCAAGAAACCAATACTATACAAATATTTACAAAAAAACAAGATGGAACTTCTATTTTTAATGATGGACGTTATGACATTTTAAAAAATACTTCTAAATTAATTCATTTTGATATATTTAATGTTCCAAAAATAATAGAAAATTGTACATCCAATTCCGAAAATATTGTCATATCGGTCGATTATAAAACTTTAATTTTTAATCCAGAACTAATCAATATTCTTACTCTTTTACAAGATATTTCTGCATTACCTTATGAACAAATTATTTTAAATATTAATTTAAATGGTATTAACAACAATTGTTATAAAAATATTTTAAATAAAATAGAAGAATTAAAGTCTTTAGGTTTCCAAATTTGTTTAGATAAATATACTTCTTCTATTGGAGATGTTCTTTGGGAAGAAAGCGATGTAGAATATATAAAAATGCAAAGTCAATGTTGGAAAGAAGCCTTACTCAATAAGAAAAAACAAGAACTATTAAAACGAAGATTAGAAATGTATGCGATAAGTGGTATAACACCAATATTTGATTATATTGAAAAAGAAGAAGAACATGAATTTTTAAGTTCTATTGCTTTAGAAAATACATTATTTAGTGGAAATTATTATAAGGAAGAAGAACCCTTTATTCTTTCTTTAAAATAATTTCTTTTTTTATTAATAAAACCCTTTAAAAAACAATAAAATGTATAAAGGTGAAGCCTATGTTTTTTAATTCAATTCATACCCGTATGCGTGTTGTTTTCGTGATTGTAAGCTTGCTTTTACTTGCTATTATTTTTAAAGTGTTTTATATTCAAGTTTTTAAATATGACAAATTAAATACGCTTGCTGAATCGTTATGGAGTCGTAAACTTCCAATTACAGCAGACCGTGGCGAAATAAGAGACCGAAATGGAAAAGTGTTAGCAACGAATATTACAACAACAAGTTTAGTTGTTATTCCAAATCAAATCAAAAATAAGGAAGAAGTTGCCCAAAAATTATCGGAAATTTTGAATGTTTCTTATGAAGAAATGTATCGTCATATTAGCAAAAAGACTTCGATCGAAAGAGTACACCCAGAAGGTCGACAACTTTCTTATGACGTTGCGGAACAAATAAATAATCTAAACTATGATGGGGTATACTTAGTAAAGGAAAGTAAAAGATACTATCCGTATGGAAATGTACTTTCACACGTTTTAGGATATGTTGGAATTGATAACCAAGGTTTATCGGGAATTGAACTTAACTATGATAAGTATTTAACAGGTGAAGATGGTGCCATTAAGTATTTTTCAGATGGTAAAGGAAATCGCCTAGATTTAACGGAAATCTATGAAGAACCACAAAATGGAATTAATGTCGATTTAACGATTGATCTTGATTTACAACTAGCAGTTGAAAACGAGTTGGATAATGTAATGTCTAAGTATTCTCCTGAACAAGCCCTCATTATGGCGATGAATCCAAAAACAGGTGAAATTCTTGCCATGTCTAGTCGACCTAATTTTAATCCAAATAACTATCAAACCTCTTCCGTAGAAGTAATTAATCGAAACTTACCGATTTGGATGACTTATGAACCTGGTTCGACTTTCAAAGTTATCACTTTAGCTGCCTCTTTACAAGAAGGAACTGTCAATCTATTTAAAGACAATTACTATGATGGAGGTTCTATTAACGTAGAAGGTGCTCGAATTAAATGTTGGAAAGCCGGAGGTCATGGAGCAGAAACCTTCTTACAAGTGGTCGAAAATTCTTGCAACCCCGGTTTTGTCGTAATGGGCCAAAAGTTAGGTGCAGAAACTCTTTTAAATTACATTAAAAATTTTGGTTTTGGTAAAAAAACGGGTATTGATTTAAATGGAGAAGCAAATGGTATACTTTTTTCTTTAGAACAAATGGGACCTGTAGAACTTGCAACCACTTCATTTGGCCAAGGAATCAGTGTCACCCCTATTCAACAAGTTCGTGCTGTATCTGCAGCTGTAAATGGTGGTATTTTACATACTCCTTATATTGTTTCTAAAATGACGGAACCCGAAACCAATAGTGTGATTAAATTATTTACTCCTGATGAAGGAGTACGTGTGATTAGTGAAGATACAAGTAAAATGGTTAGGTTTGCGTTAGAAAGTGTTGTTGCCAATGGTTCTGGAAAAAATGCTTATATCGAAAATTATCGTGTAGGTGGCAAAACCGGAACGGCTCAAAAAGTAAAGAATGGTGCTTATATGGTTGGAAACTACATTCTATCCTTTATGGGATTTATGCCTGCAGATGACCCACAAATTGTTGTGTATGTTGCAATTGATAACCCAAAAGGTGTTACGCAATATGGTGGAGTTGTTTCTGCTCCGATTGCCAAAAATGTTTTTAAAACCGCTATTGAACTTTATGATTTTCCGAAAACCAAAGAAGGAATGCCTAGAGAATACACTTGGTTAGATAAAAAGTATGTGATTCTTCCCAATGTAGTTGGTATGAGTTTAAGTGATGCTAAAAAAACACTAAAGGGATTTCAAGTTGTTACAAGTGGTGAAGGAGATAAAGTTCTCTACCAAAGTCCTGAAGGAGAATACTACGCTGAAGAAGGTAGTAAAATCTCTTTGCTATTGTCTAACTAGTGTCAATTTTAAAGGGCGTTTTATAAAGTTTAGATAAAAATGTTGTATAATTTGATTACGAGGTGAATTGATATGTTAATATTAGCAAAAGCCGCTATGTCCATTATGTTAGGATTTGTTATCTCTATGCTCTTTGGCTTTTTCTTTGTTCGTTTTGCACGTAAAAAACATTTAGGTCAAAATGTAAGCCACACCATTGGAGAAAGACACCTAAAAAAGAATGGAACACCAACCATGGGAGGGTTTATCTTTATTCTTCCGGTGTTGCTTTCACTACTTTTGCTTTATATTCGTGATAGCATATCGATGAGTTCCAACTTAATGATTTTAATTTTTGTGTTTGTTGCTTATGCTTTGTTAGGATTTGTTGATGATTATTTAAAAATGAAATATAAAAACAATGAAGGAATTAGTATTACAACGAAATTCTTAATCCAAATGGGAATTGCCCTCGTATTCTTCTATATCTTTATGAAAAATGGTGGAGAACCAGTTTTATGGATAACTTCACTAGGTATCAGTATTGATATGGGTTGGTTATTTGGAATCTTCATTTTATTTGTGTTAGTGGGTACTAGTAATGCGGTTAATATTACGGATGGTTTAGATGGTTTAGCAGGAGGTCTATCTGCCATTGCCTTTTTAGCTTTTGGTATTATTGCTTGGAACACAGGTTGGATGCAAGGATATGAAGAAGTAGCCATCTTTTGTTTTCTATTAGTAGGAAGTTTACTTGGTTTCTTACTTTATAATACCCACCCCGCTAAAATCTTTATGGGAGATTTAGGAAGTCTTGCTTTAGGTGGAGCACTTGCAACGGTTGCTATTCTTACAAGACACGAACTTTCCTTAGTATTAGTTGGTGGTGTCTTTGTAGTAGAAACGTTATCTAGTTTTATTCAAATTATTGCCATTACAAAATTCCATAAGAAAATATTTAAAATGGCTCCCCTACATCATCACTTTGAACAACTTGGTTGGGCAGAAACCGATATTGTAAAATTCTTTTGGGTTATTGGTTTTCTACTTGCGATGGCAGCAATTACCTATGGTGTATGGATTTAACGTGAATTTCACGTTTTTTATTTGCAACAAAAAAGATTAGTTTTCACTAACCTCTTCCTTTATTGTTTCTTTAAAAAGTTCATAAAAAACTCGTGAAACTTCTTTTAATTCTTCTTGGTCTGTGACAGGTTCGATTCCTTCTTCTCCCTCTTTTATGACCAATCTTGCTATTATTTGATTTTGTTCTATCAAGTTTTCTTCTTCATCCACTTCAATTAAATATAGATACGTTGTATCATTATATTCTGCTAGATTAGCAACTGTATAATCTTTTTCTTTTCCACTTTGATCTTCAATCGTTAAGATTTTATACATTTCAATTTTTTCCATTAACGTCCACCTCTTGCTAATTCTTCTTCAATAGAGTTTATAAAAGAAACATCATCATCTACAAAATAGCCTTCATACCCATTACGACTTGCATTTTCATTTCTTCCTACAAATCCTATTTGTTTGGCACCATTGTTTTCTAAGGCTTGTTTTTTGGCTTCTGCATCTATATCTGTATCAAATATTGTAATATTTTCTCCATTGTAATTATAAACAATTCCCGCAATCTCTCTTTTACTTAAAGCATCAAAATACGTTGTAACACCATTTTCTTCTTTTGCCATATCATCTTGATTCGTATAAACTGTAGTTCCTGCTGTAAACGTATCTCCAAAATCAACGTCGTTATGTCCAACATCTAAATAAGACCATTCACTTTCTTCTTCTATAACTGCATCCTCTTTTTGTTCCGCTTCTTTTACTTCTATAGAAGCATTTTCCTTTTCTATAGATGAACTAGTTTCCTCTTGAAATAAATCTGTTAAATCATACATATTTGCATTGGATTTTTTATTTTCAGTTTCTACTAAATTTACAATACTTTCAATAGAAGCTAGTAAAGTTTCTTCTTGTGCACTTTCTATACTTGTTTTCTCTAAAGGTTTCGTTTGAGAATTTGCATCTGTTAAATATTGAGTACCTAAAAGAACCATACTAACGGCTGCTGCAGCACCAATAGCACCAATTAAAGCTTTTCTATTTTTACTTTCCCTTATATTTTTAATTTTGGCTACCTTTTTAGAATTTTTAGGTAATTTATGAAAACATTTTCTTACCTTTTCTATGGTTCGATCAAATAACGTATTCTTTTGTGTATCATTTTCTTTTAGATAAGTATCACTTTTTTCTAGAACTTCTTCTAATATTTCTTTCTTTTTTTCATCACTAATATCTTTGGATTCTATAAACGTTTCAGGGTCTTCCATCGTATTTTCTAAAAACTCTTGAATATCGTTTGTTAAAGCCAAAGATTTAAACATTACTTTGATATTAGCAAATATAGCAAATTTTTTTCCTTTATTTAATCGATACAATTTCTTTTTCAATTCACTAATTTTTTCTTGTGTATCATAAGAAAAAGAAGCGTTTTGTAAACTATGAATTTCTTTATAATATTTGTTTTGTAGTTCTTCTAATGTACTTACTTTTTCATCATTGTCTAGAACATCGATATTATTTTGACTAGCGAAATCATTGACGTTCTTTTGCATACGTTTATAATTCATAAAAATTTTATTAAAAACATCTAAATCCTCTTTTAAAATATACAGAGGTTCTTTATTAAAAGATGCAACAGCAATGACTTGATTCGTATTGATAAAATGACTTCCTTTTTTGGCAAGTTTAAATAAGGCATTTTCAACCTCTTTAAAATCAGCATATAAATTGGCGTATTCAATTTTTTTCATTTGTTCATGAATATCTTCTTGGTTACTTGTTACTTCTACTAATTGTTCCTCATTGGATTCTTGGTAATTATGTAATAAGGTTTGACATTGCATCCATCTTCCGGCATATTTACTAGAAATACGTTTTTGTATTCCCTTATATTTAACCACTCTTTTTTTACCAGGCATTTTTTCAATATTGGAAAGAATTAACTTGATATAAGCAATTTTATCAGGAATTAACAAACTGTCTAAATAAGCCATATCCAATTCGACTTCTTGAGGACTTACTTTCTTTTCGTCTTTACTTTCCTCTACAACGTCATCCATGTCCATAAAATGGTCAATAGAAACAATGGCTTCTAGAACTTCTCCTTTTTGTTTTAAATTTTCTTGAACTGCCTTAATTTTATTTTTTTGTTCTAAACTCTCTTCTACATTCGTTAAGATTCTTTCTGTAGCAGAACCTAATTCTTCAATACGATTAAAAGCTTCACTTGCTTCTAAATTTTCTAGCTTTTCTTCCATATCAAATAATGTTTCCATAGTCATAGAAGTATTTTTAGTATGTGTGGATTGATACAAATAAGAACGCAGGTCTTTTTCTATATTTTTGCCTTTTAAAACATTTCGGACATCTTTCCATTCGCTAGCAATTTCTTGATTCGATACAAAACCAATAGTATGGTGGTAATGTTCCAATTTATTTAAAAGAGAAACGAGTAAAACTAAAAAGTCATTTTCATCCTCCAAATATTCAAGTAATTGACTTTTACTAACAGCATTATGCATATCATTATAAAGTGTTTCATATTCTGTTAAAATGTTTTTTACTTCACGAAAGAATTGATTAAAATCCATAATGGTTTCCATTTGAATATGATTCTCTAAAATATTTTTTTCTAACTCTTTTAGTTTTAGTTCAAAAGATGCAACATTTTTATTATAAATATCTTGGTTCATACAACCACCTCTTATATAGTATTATTATAACGAATCTTTTAAAAATTAGCAATTCTTAATGCTCTAATGTTACAATTAATGGCACTGTTTTATCAATCACGGTTCCCGGTGGAATACTTAAATTTTTTACGGTACCATATTCCACTAATTCATAAGATAAGCCAATGAAATTACAAAAGGTTACAATATCATTTGTACTCCAACCAATCGCATTCGGCATTTTATACGTAGACGTATTGGTTAATAAGAATACTTTAGAACCTATCAAAACTTCTTCTTTGTTTAATGGATATTGGTTCGTAACATACTTTCCGTCTCCAATAACAATTGGTTCTAAACCTAGTTGTTTTAGTTTGTCTACCGTTGTTGTAACTTCACTTGAAATATAGTTGGATAAAGCAATAATTTTACTTTGGTCTTCATCACTTACAATGCTCACAATATCTAAGCTTTTAGCAGCTTCTTCTATAATATTATGAACAATTTTGGCAACATCTGCCGTTCCACCAACAATTTGTTTTACGGAAATATACACAACATATTCTGGGTCTTCATAAGGAAATAAACCTGCAAAACTTTTAATATAATCGTATTCGCCATCTAAGTAACCACCCTTTGGACTAGCAATTTGGGCAGTACCGGTTTTTCCAATAATCTTTACATTATCTGGAGCAAATAAATGATTGGTTTTCTCTACTCCATAAACAACACTATACATTAATTCTTTCATTTTAGTAATCGTTTCTTTACTAGCTACTTTGGCAAGTTCGGTACGAGAAAATTCTTGAACCGTTTTTCCATTTTCATCCACAATTTTTGAAACAATATAAGGTTTTACCATTACCCCATCATTGGCAAGGGTCGTTAAAGCTTGTAACATTTGAATAGGAGTTACCGTAATTCCTTGCCCAAACGCCGCTGTTGCAACTTCACTTTCATATTGGAACGTAATTTTTCCTTCTACTTCTCCCGGAAGTTCAATACCTGTTGTTTTTCCAAATCCTAACGTATCATAAAAACTTCTTAAATTGTCAGCACCTAATTCTTTAGCTAAAAGGGATGCTGCGACATTACTTGAATGAGCAAAACCGGTGTCAAAATCAATCATTCCCCAACCTTTTCCTTCATTATAGTCACTAATTTTTGTTCCATCCTCTAACGTAATCGAACCAGATTTATAGGTTTTTGCACCATCATACTTACCACTTTCAATGGCATCCATAAAGGAAAATATTTTCATAACAGAACCCGGTTCATATTGATAAGCCACCAAAGGGTTTAAGTAACTATCCAAATCTTCTCTGGTATTCAAATCAAAATTCGGACTACTAGCACTTCCTAAAATTTCACCCGTTTTCGCATTCATCAAACTAATACTTGCCCAATCAAAAGAATAATTTTCTTCCAAAGTATTAATAGAATTTTCGAGTAAATGTTGAATATCTTCATTTAAAGTTAAATAAAGACTATTTCCACTAACACTTTTCACTTCATTGTATGGGGTATTGGGAATTTGATAACCATATGCATCTTTTTGATACGTAATGGAACCATTTTGACCTTTTAAAGTATCATTAAAATACTTTTCAAGTCCCATTTCCCCATTGATTTCTCCTTCATCATTGGCTTTCGCATACCCTAAAATAAAGGAAGCATAGCGATTATTTGGATAATATCTTTTTGTACCACTCATAAAATCAATTCCTGGTAAATCAAGGGCTAAGATGTTATTCTTTTCATACTCGGTAATTCCTCTTTTTAATTCAACTTGATAACGGTCTTCATAGTTTAAACGTTTTAAAATTTCTTCTTCACTTACATTGAGTAAAGGACTTAATTCTTTTGCTGTACGTTCTTTATCTACTACATGTTGGGGGTTATTTATGTCTTTCGTACGACTTTCTTCTAAATAAGCAATAACCGTATAGGAATTCATATCAAGAGCTAAAGCATCCCCATTACTATAATAAATAGAACCACGAGAAGCATACGTTACTTTTGTCTCCGTATTACGATTATTGGCAAATGCTTGTAAATCGATACCATCAACATTTTTTGAAGTTGCCACATAGATCAGTTTTATACTAATAATAACAAATAAAAAAGAAACGAATAGTATGGTTAATCTTGTATTTAATTTTAAACTATTGTTTCTTCTCATATTAATTCTCCTAACGATTCTCAGTAATTACTTTAACATTATCATAATTATAATTTAAACCCATTTGATTTGCAAGTTCTTGTATTTTATCAAGGGAAGCAAGTTCATCAATTTGCATGCCTAAACTTTCATTTAAATTCTCTTGTTTGCTAATTTTATTTTTTAATTGTTCTACTTCTATATTAGACTCTGATAAAAGTGCTTTGGTAAATACATTCGAAATAGGAACAGCAACAAGTAAAAAGAAAATAACAGCATAGATAAACTTTTCTCCTTTTACAAAACGATAACTTCTTCTAGTATTCTTTTTCATTCTATCACCTTTTCTATTATTCTTAATTTAGCACTTTTACTTCGAGTGTTTTCTTTGAGTTCACTATCACTCGCAATTAGTGGTTTTTTGGTAATTAACTTAATGGTTGGTTGGTATTCCGTTGGAATACTTGGTAAACCTTTTACCATTTCATCCACTTCGCTATATTGTTTAAATATTCGTTTTACAATACGATCTTCTAAAGAATGAAACGTAATCACACACAAACGTCCACCCATTTTTAGTAAATCGATTGCATCCGGTAAAACACTTTCTAAAACATGTAACTCATTGTTGACTTCAATACGAATGGCTTGAAATATTTTTCTTTCTGGATGTTCTTTGTAAAAATACTTAGAACCAACCGCCGTTTGTATAATATCTACGAGTTCTAAAGTTGTTGTAATTTCCTTTTTTGTACGCACTCTCATAATTTCATCAACAATTTGTTTACTTCTTTTTTCTTCTCCATACGTGTAAAATAAATCGAGTAAATCGGCTTTGGAATACGTACCCACAACTTCTTTCGCTGTTAAGTTTTGTTTGGTATTCATACGCATATCAAGGGGCCCATCTTGCATAAATGAAAAACCTCTTGTTCCCTCATCAATTTGAGGGCTGGATACACCAAGGTCAAATAGAATGCCATCCACTTTTTGAATGCCCTTTTCTTCTAAGCATCTTTTCATTTGACTAAAATCACTATGGAATATGGTGAAATTAGTACGAATGTTTAAAAGTCTTTCTTGCGCATAGATAATGGCTTCTAAATCTTTGTCAAAAGCGAATAAATGACCCTTTTCAATCTTTTCTAAAATCTTTGTACTGTGACCTCCATATCCGAGTGTTGCATCCACATAAATTCCATCTTCTTTTAAGTTTAAGCCATCTAGACTTTCTTTTAATAGAACACTATAATGTTTCATTAAAAATTCACATCCATAAATAAGTTTTCTGCAATATCCGATAGTTTGTCACTGTTGTCATTCATAAAGTTTTCCCAAGCAAGTTTATCCCAAATTTCAACACGGTCGTTAGCGCCGATTACCACACATTCTTTGGTTAAACCGGCGTAACTAATTAGTGGGGAGGTAAGGCAAGTTCTTCCTTGACGGTCAAACTCACAAACAGTTGCACCAGAAAAGAGGAATCTTACAATTGTACGGGCATCTTTTTTTGTAAAAGGTAGAGTTTTTAATTGTGCTTCGATTCTTTCCCATTCTTTTTTAGGATAGACATATAAGCATTTTTCTAATCCTCGTGTTACGATAAATTCTTCTCCTAAGGTGTTCCGAAACTTAGAAGGTAACACAAGTCTTGATTTATCATCAATGTTATGATGATATTCACCCATAAACATTTTCGATCCCCCACTTTCTACCACAATGTACCACTGTCTACCATTATATTACACTTTTTCTTTTCATTTGTAAATATCTATTTGACACTTTTTTTCTTATTTGACAAAAAAAACTTATGGTTAAAAAAATTTATAGTACAAAAAAGGAAGAATGTTTCATTTTCTTCCTTCTTTAAATTTTCTGCTTCATTTATAATCTACATTTAAATTCTAAAATATACTTGCTAAAAAATAAAATGTTTACTATAATCAAAATGTAAGTGTTACCGGGATTAGGTAACGCCTACTTGTTTGTAGACGTTATATTACTTTCGTAATATAGCGTTTTTTAGTTATATTAAGCGTAATATAATTACGAATAATATAATTATAATTACTAGAAGAACTAGTATACATAAATGTAAACTTTCTTTGTTCATAGCTATCAATCCTTTCTAAATATAAATTTGGAGAACTATATACAGCCAAAACCCCCAAACTATAAAAGATAAAAATTGTAGTAAAACGCCACCCTTTCTCGGTAACGGTGAGTTATTATAGAGTAAAAACTTTTAATTTCAAGCGTTTCGACACAACTTGACAAAAGTTTTTTATAACTAAAAAAAGAGCACTATGCTCTACTTGAATATTTACCATCTTTGGTTGAAATAATAATTTTTTCTCCACTTTCAATAAATAGTGGTACTTTTACTGTATAACCGGTTTCTAAAGTTGCATCCTTCATTGCATTATTCGCTGTGTTTCCTTTAACAGCCGGTTCGGTTTCTACAACTGTAAACTCAATCTTTTCTGGTAACGTAATTCCAATAATTTCTCCTTCATAGAAATCAATTAAAATTTCTAAGTTTTCTTTTAAGAACTTCTTATCGTCCCCTAAAACAGAAGAAGGAATTTCAATTTGTTCATACGTATTCGTATCCATAAATACATAATTGTCCCCACTTGCATATAAGTATTGCATTGGAGATTTTGTAATATGAGCACGATCCACTTTCGTTCCTGAGTTAAAAGATACTTCTGTAATAGAACCTGTTTTTAAATTTTTAAGTTTCATTTTAACAAAGGCTGCCCCTTTACCAGGCTTTACGTGAGAGAATTCTTGAATCACACAAGGAAATCCATCTACCATAATGGTCATACCATTTTTAATATCATTAACACTAATGTTCATAACTTAACCTCCTATTTTCCAATTTTTGTTTCTTTAAATAAAGTTGTTTTATTACATTTAGGACAATATTTATTAATTTCTACTTTGTCCGGCGTATTTTTCTTATTTTTGATACTTGGTCTTCTTTGATATCCACATTCTGTACACTTAAGACCAAAAAATACTCTATTTAGATTTTTTGCCATGTAAGATACCTCCCTTTCATTAAAACTATATGTATTATATAGTATATTCTTCTTTTTTGCAAACTAAATTGAACGTTTTCAGCTCTAAGGAGTGAAAATTTTTCGCAATCAACCAATTTGATATAATATAGAAAAGGTGGTTGATTAAATTGATG